>NZ_PKFA01000049.1:0-84391 GCF_002919275.1 Thermocrispum sp.
GCCGACGATCGTCGGGTCACCCCGCCGTGCCCGCTTGCCGTGCCCGGTGGGTGCGGCGGGTGCGACTGGCAGCACGCCGCACCGTCGCTGCAGCGCGAGCTGAAAGCTGCGGTGGTGGCCGAACAGCTGCACCGGCTCGCCGGCATCGACACCGACGTCGTGGTGGAACCGCTGGAGCCGGCCCCGCTGGGCTGGCGGAGCCGGGTGCGGCTGGCCGTCGGCAGGAACGGCAAGGCCGGGCTCCGTGCGCATCGCAGCCACACGGTGGTGCCGCTGCAGGGCTTCGGGTGCCCGATCGCGGTGCCGGAGATGCTGGACGGCGTACTGGCGCGCAAGTGGCGTCCACGTGCCGAGGTCGAGGTCACCGCGGACGGTGACGCTCAGGTCCACGTGCAGGTGATCGAGCAGGTGCGCGGCCGGACGCGGCGTCGGCAGCTGGCCGGTGGCCGGGCGCGTGAGCACGCGGCCGGGCGGGACTGGCAGCTGGCGGCGCACGGGTTCTGGCAGGCGCACCCGGCCGCCGCGGACACCTACGCCCGCGTGGTGGCCGAGTACGCGCAGGCAGAGCCCGGGTCGCACGCGTGGGACCTGTACGCGGGGGTCGGGCTTTTCGCGTCGGTGCTGGCCGAGCAGGTCGGGGAGCAGGGGAGCGTGCTGGCCGTGGAGTCTTCCCGCTCCGCGGTCGCTGACGGCGAGCGCAACCTGTCCGACCTGCCGCATGTCCGGTGGCGTGCGGAGCGGGTCGAGCGGATGGTGCAGACCGAGGCCGGCGATCCCCAGGTTGTGGTGCTCGATCCGCCACGCAAGGGGGCGGGGGTCGAGGTGGCTCGGGCTATCGCCGAGCGTCGGCCGGCCCGTGTGGTGTACGTCGCGTGTGATCCTGCCGCCTTGGCGCGGGACGTGGCGACGTTCACCGAGGCCGGGTATCGGCTCGCTGACCTGCGGGCATTCGACGCGTTCCCGATGACGCACCACGTGGAGTGCATCGCACTGCTCACCGCGAGTTGATCATCGGGCGGGTAGCGTGGTGCCCGTCCGGGCATCCGGGCATCTCTACACTGGCAGGAACTGCCGGGGCCGGGCGGATCCGCCGGATCCCGGTGGTCGGCGCGACGAGGCGAGGTGGGACATGACGCTGCTGGACCAGGTTCGCGGACCGGGCGACCTGAAGCGGATGAGTCAGGTCGAGCTGGCCGCGCTGGCCGCGGAGATCCGCACGTTCCTGGTGGAGAAGGTGTGCCAGGCCGGCGGGCATCTCGGGCCGAACCTGGGGGTCGTCGAGCTCACCTTGGCGCTGCACCGGGTGTTCGACTCACCGCACGAGCCGCTGCTGTGGGACGTCGGCCATCAAAGCTACGTGCACAAGATCGTCACCGGCAGGCAGAAGGGCTTCGACCTGCTCCGCCAGCGCGGCGGGGTCAGCGGCTATCCGTCGCGGGCGGAAAGCGAGCACGACTTCGTCGAGAACAGCCACGCCTCCACCGCGCTGTCCTATGCCGACGGGCTGTCCAAGGCTTTCGAGTTGCGCGGCGAGCAGCGGTGCGTGGTGGCCGTCGTCGGCGACGGTGCGCTGACCGGTGGCATGTGCTGGGAGGCGCTGAACAACATCGCCGCTGCCCAGCGTCCGGTGGTCATCGTGGTCAACGACAACGGCCGCTCCTACCTGCCGACCTTCGGCGGGTTCGCCGAGCACCTGGCGTCGCTGCGGCTGCAGCCGTCCTACGAGAAGGTGCTGCAGCGCGGCAAGGACATGCTGCGGCACACCCCGGTGGTGGGGAAGCCGCTGTACGCGGCCGCGCACGCGGCCAAGGCCGGGTTGAAGGACGCGCTGAGCCCGCAGGCGATGTTCTCCGACCTGAAGCTGAAGTACCTCGGCCCGGTCGACGGGCACGACATCGCGCAGCTGGAGTCGGCGCTGCGCAAGGCGAAGGCGTTCGGTGGCCCGGTGATCGTGCACGTGGTCACCGAGAAGGGCCACGGCTACCCGCCGGCGGTCAACGACGAGATCGACCAGATGCACCAGACCGCGCCCGCGTCGTCGGGCTCGGCCAGGAAGGGCAAGAGCTGGACGGCGGTGTTCGCCGACGAGCTGGCCGCGCTGGCCGACGAACGCCCCGACCTGGTGGCCATCACCGCGGCCATGCTGCACTCCACCGGCTTGCACAAGTTCGCCGGGAAGTACCCGGAGCGGGTCTTCGACGTGGGCATCGCCGAGCAGCACGCGGTGACGTCCGCCGCGGGCCTGGCGATGGGCGGTCTGCACCCGGTGGTGGCGATCTACGCGACGTTCCTCAACCGGGCGTTCGACCAGGTGCTCATGGACGTCGCGCTGCACCGCCTCGGCGTCACGTTCGTCCTGGACCGGGCGGGCATCACCGGCCCGGACGGCCCGAGCCACCACGGGATGTGGGACCTGTCCCTGCTGGGCGTGGTCCCGGGCATGCGGGTGGCCGCCCCGCGTGACGAGGCGACGTTGCGCGAGGAGCTGCGCGAAGCGGTCGCCGTCACCGACGGGCCGACCGCCGTGCGGTTCTCCCGGGGCAGCGTCGGCGCGCCGATTCCTGCCGAGCGGCGCATGGGCACCGTGGACATCCTGCGCACGCCCGCCGGCGGCGCGGACGCCGACGTGCTGCTGGTGGCCGTCGGGGCGTTCGGCGAACTGGGCGTGCAAGCCGCGGCGAAGCTGGACGACCAGGGCATCGGGGTCACCGTGGTGGACCCGCGCTGGGTGCTGCCGGTGCCGGAGGAGCTGGTCGCGTTGGCCAAGCGGCACCGGCTGGTGGTCACCGTCGAGGACGGCGGCAGGCACGGCGGCTTCGGCTCCGCGCTGGCCGCGGTGCTGCGCGACCACCAGTGCGACGTGCCGCTGCGGGATCTTGCGGTGCCGCAGCGGTTCCACGAGCACGGCAGCCGTGGCGAAGTGCTCGCCGGCCTGGGGCTGACCGCGCAGGACGTGGCGCGCCAGGTGACCGGGTGGGCGTCGTCGCTGTCGGAGGCCGGTGTCGCGGAGGCCGCCGAGCGGCGCTAGCGCCACGCCGAGGCGGGTTTCAGCTTCTTCTCAGCCATCTGTGCAGTCAGTTGTGGCACGGTGAAGACGTGCGAGTTCTGGTAGTCGAGGACGAGGAACCTCTCGCGCAGGCGGTCGCCCGCGGCCTGCGCCGGGAAGGCATGGCGGTCGACGTGGCGTTGACCGGTGACGAGGGGCACGAGAAGGCCATGATCACGCGCTACGACGTGGTCGTGCTGGATCGTGACCTGCCCGGTATGCACGGCGACCAGCTGTGCGAGGAGATCATCAACTCCGGCGAGCTCACCCGCGTGCTCATGCTGACGGCGAGCGGCACCGTGGAGGACCGGGTCGACGGCTTGTCCCGTGGCGCGGACGACTACCTGGCCAAGCCGTTCGCCTTTCCCGAGCTGGTCGCGCGGGTGCGTGCGCTGGCCCGCCGGGCCACCCCGCCGACGCCGCCGGTGCTGGTTGCGCGGGACGTCAGGCTGGATCGCGCCAAGCGCACCGTCACGCGGGCCAGCGGGCCGATCGAGCTGACCCGCAAGGAGTTCGGGGTGCTCGAGGTGCTGATGGCCGCCGGCGGCTCGGTGGTGTCCAGCGAGGAGCTGCTGGAACGGGTGTGGGACGAGAATGCCGATCCGTTCACCACGACGGTGCGGGTCACCGTGATGACGTTGCGCAAGAAGCTGGGCGAGCCGGGGATCATCGACACCGTGGTGGGGGCGGGCTACCGGATACCCGAGGCCGGTACCGTGTCCCAGTGATCTTGTCGTGATCGTCAAGCGAGCGGTGGCGCACCTGCGCGGGTTGCGGGGGCGCTTCACCCTGCTGGCCGTGCTGCTCACCGCCGCGGTCAGCGTCGTGCTGCTGGTGCTGGCCTGGCTGCTGGTGCGCGACGCGGCGGCCACGGTCCCGCAGCTTCCGCCGGGCACCAAGGTGCGTGTCGACGACGCCCTCGTCGACGCGTCGGCGCTCACGGCCCATCTGCAGCAGCAGGCGCAGAACAAGGTCGTGGTGGCGGGCATCATCGCGTTCGGCTGCGTCGTGCTGGCCGCCGGCATCCTGGCGTGGGCCCTGACCACGCGGGTGCTCCGGCCGCTGGCCGAGATCACGGCCACCGCGCGCCGCCTGTCCGCGGAGTCGTTGCACGAGCGCATCGGCCCGTTGCGGCCGCGGGACGAGCTGGCGCGGCTGGCCGAGACGATCGACGAGATGCTGGACCGGCTGGCGCACGCGTTCGACTCGCAGCGCCGCTTCGTGGCCAACGCTTCGCACGAGCTGCGCACCCCGTTGACGGTGATCCGCACCGAGCTCGACGTCACGCTCTCCGACCCGGATGCCGACGAGGCCGAGTACCGCCGCATGGCCGAGGTGGTGCGGGCAGCAGCGCAGCGCGCGGAACGGCTGGTCAGTGCGTTGTTGCTGCTGGCGAAGACCGACGCGGCCGGCGTGTCCGCCAGGGAGCCGGTCGATCTGGCCGCGGTCGTGCGCAGTGCATGGGAAGCCGTGCGGCCGGAAGCCGAGGAACGTGGCCTGCGCGTCGACATGGCCATCGCCCCGGCGCCGACCATGGGTGACCCGGCATTGCTGGAGCGCGTGGCGGGCAACCTGCTGGAGAACGCCGTGCGGCACAACGTCGACGGCGGATGGATCACCGTGCACACCACGGCGGACGCCACGTCGGCGCAGCTGGTGGTGCGCTCGTCCGGGCGCACGGTCGATCCGGCCTCGGTGCCCGAGCTGTTTCAGCCGTTCCACCGCGGGGCAGGGCGAGTGGCCCGGTCCGGTGCGGGGCTGGGCCTGTCCATCGTCCGCGCCGCGGTGGAGGCGCATGGCGGCACGGTGCGCGCAGAGCCGGTGGACGGCGGGGGTCTGGCCGTCACCGTGATCGTGCCCAGTACGTAGCCGCTCAGTCCGTCTTCGCCCGTAACGCCCGGCTCAGCGGCAGGGCGGTGAGCTCCACCTGCCACGGGCGGGCGCCCCAGCCGGTGAGCAGCCGGGCGATCGAGTCCGCGTCGGTTTCCGCGGGCGGCTCCCAGCACAGCCTGCGGACCAGTTCCGGCAACAGCAGGTTCTCCACCGGTACCCGGTGCTGCTCGGACAGTTCCGCCAGCGCCGAGCGTGCCGCGGTCAGCCGGGCGGCCGCTTCCGGGTGCCGATCGGCCCAGCGGCTCGGCGGTGGCGGGCCCTCGCTGGGCTGGCTGGGGTTCGGCAGCTCGTCCGGGGGCAGTCGGCGGGCCTGTTCGATGTGCCGCATCCACAGCGTCGACAGCGAACGTTGCCGTTTGCCTCCGAACACGTCCAGCGCCCTGAGCTCGTCGACGGTCCTGGGGTTGCTCAGCGCGGCGGCCACGATGGCCTTGTCCGGCAGGATCCGGTTCGGCGCCCGGTCACGGTTGCGGGCGAGTTCGTCGCGGGCTTGCCACAGGGCGCGCACCACGGCCAGCGCACGGGGGGAGCGGATCTTGTGGATGCCGGAGGTGCGCCGCCACGGCTCCGGGCGCGGTGCAGGCGGGGGAGCGGCCAGGACCGCGGCGAACTCCTGTTCGGCCCAGTCCAGCTTGCCCTGGCCGGCCAGTTCGGTGGCGAGCTTGTCCCGCAGCGGCAGCAGCAGTTCCACATCCAGCGCGGCGTAGCTCAGCCATGCCTGCGGCAGCGGGCGGGTGGACCAGTCGGCCGCGCCGTGCCCCTTTTCCAGACGGTACCCGAGCAGCTGCTCCACCATGGTGCCCAGGCCGACCCGCTGGTACCCGGCCAGGCGCGCGGCCAGCTCGGTGTCGAACAACTTCGGCGGGCGAAGCCCGAGTTCGGTCAGGCACGGCAGGTCCTGCGACGCGGCGTGCAGCACCCACTCGCAGTCGTTGAGCACCGCGCGCAGTGGCTCCAGCTTGCCGGCCAGTGCGATCGGATCGATCAGGTGTGTGCCCGCGCCGTCGCGCCGCAGCTGGATCAGATACGCCTTCGGCCAGTAGCGGTAGCCCGACGCGCGTTCGGTGTCCACCGCGATCGCTCCGGTGCCCCCGGCCAGCGCGGCACAAGCGCGCGCCAGCGCTTCCTCGTCCTCGACCACGTCGGGAACGCCGTCCCGGGGCTGCCGCAGCAGGATCGCGTCGGTGGAGGGCTGGTCGGCTGCGGAGCGTGTGTCGTTCACGGCCCGCAACCCTACGCCGACAGTGCCCCGTCGGCGTAGGGTCCGGCCGTCACGTCGATCACGATGGTCAGCGGATGACCCCCGCCCGCATGGCCAGTGCGACCATCTGGGCCCGGTCACCGGTGCCGAGCTTGCGCCCGATCCGCGACAGGTGGGACTTCACCGTCAGCGCGGACAGGTTCAGCGCTTCACCGATTTCCTTGTTGGACTGGCCGTCCGCGACGAGCTGGAGCACCTGCACCTCACGCGAGGACAGCTCGCGCGGGGTGTTGTCGGTGCCGGGGACCCGCGTCCCGGTGGCCAGTACCGGAGCGACGCCCGGGTCGGCGTACACGCCTCCCTCGAGCACCCTGCGCACGCCGTCGGTCACCGCCATCGGTGACGCCGACTTGAGCAGGTACGCCTGCGCACCGGCCTGGAATGCGGCCCGCACGGCGTACGGGTCGTCCGACGACGCCAGCACGACCACCCGAGGCCAGCCGTTGCTGCGTAGTTCGGACACCAGCTCGATGCCGCTGCCATCCGGCAGGCCGAGGTCGAGGATGGCGAGGTCGCACGGCCCGGTGGCCGCTGCCCTCATCCTCGCTTCGGCGATGGTGGCAGCCTCGTGAACGGTGCCCGCACCCATCTGTGCGAGCCGAGCGGCGATCGCTTCCCTCAGCAGCGGGTGGTCGTCGACCACCAGCACGGAGAAAAGCTCCTCCCGCGGATGCGGAACCATGCTTGCTGGCAAGCTGCCAGCGGGCGTGGAACGAGCGGCCTGATTGAAGCCGACGGTAGCCACGTCACTACCTCCCTGGAGTCGGTCGTGCCCCCCGACCGGCACCGGCACTTTCGGCCGTTCAGCCGCGCCAGCTTTGAGCCGAAAGTGGTGTCGTGTGACGCACTCTAGCCGCCTGACAGGGTCAGTGGGGCGATCAAATGGGTAAGTATTTCGTTCTGTTGACTACTCAGAGTGGTGTGATTCACACGATCGGGCTACTAATGGCGAAGGTAGTAACGCGGCACTCGTCCAAAGCGATGAACATCGGTTAACGGTTCGCTCGGCACGGTGAGTGGTTGTTGCGAGCAGACGAGCGGTCGGCGGCCGAGCGGTGCACGCCCGCAGCCTCCCATCGGCCGTATCACAGCCTCTGGCGCATTCCGATTCGGCCCCAATTTTCCAGTATCTTCGGTTGGCCGGTGACGCCGGGGTCGGCTGTGACGGCTCGCGCCGGCTCCGGTGCTGACACAGCGTCGCCGGGATCGGTCGCAGATTCCGCGTTACGGCAAGTGGTGGAACGGCTCGTCCGTCCCCCGCGGTGGTCACCGCAGCGATGTGCAGACGGCGTTCAAGGCCTGGTTCCGGCTTACCTTGGGGGGAGGGCCGGACACGCGTGCGCAGCCGGCTCGACGTGCCGTCGAGGGCCACTCAGGGCAGCCGCAACGCAGGCCGTCGGCTTTCCGGCGGCCCCGGGCAGTGGGGTCAGGAACCGTGCCGCTGGCCGAAGAGCGTGACACCGACGGGTGGCAGGCCCACGACACTGGCCATCACGCGGCAGAACGCCTCGCCGTGCGGCCGAAGGTCGGGTGTCTTCGGCGTCCACGATGCGCGCAGTTCCAGGTCGTCGGTGCGGGCCGGGCCGGAGATGTCGCCGAAGCGGGCCGAGGACGTGGCGGTCACCGTGCCGCCGAGCGCGGTGTACTCGGCCGCCGTCGCCTCCAGTGCGTCGGTCAGCCAGGACCAGCCGACCGACGGCAGCAGGGGATCGCCCGCCAGCTCCGGATCGATTTCCGCGGTGACGTAGCCGACCAGCCGCAGCACGCCGTGCCACGGCTCGGGACCGTCCGGGTCGTGCAGCAGCACCAGACGGCCGGAGGCCACCACGTCGGCCGGCCCGGTCGCCTCGCAACTGAGCGCGTAGGACCACGGAGCGAGCCGCCGAGGTGGCCGGACCGGCTCGAGGACGAGCTCCGGGCGCGGTCGCACCTGGCGCAGTGCGTCCACGGCCGCCCGGAACACCTCGGGGGCGTGCGTCATCGCGGTCATCGGGGACGACTGTATGCCGGAAAACGCTTGCCGAGCCCGTAGGCACGCCGACAATCTCGCCCGGGTGTGGTGGGTCGTGCAGCGCGATCGCCCGATCGGCCGCCGCGCTGCGGTCGCCGTACGCCCGTCCAGGCGGATGATCGTGCGTTTACCCGGCGCACGGCGCGCGTCCGATCGGAGTACCGCCTCGCCGACGGCGCGCGGGGTCGGTGCATCATGCATCGGCCACGGTATGGGCCGTCGACGGGGCGGCGTTCGGTTTCGCAACTGTCGAGCAGAGCGGGGGAGGCCGTGCCGTCGGGTGGGGTGGCGAGCTTTGCGTGGCTGGCGCGCGGCAGGACGCCCGAAGGTGTACCAAGCCACTGGTACGGGTACCGGGCACGGATCGCGGCCGATGCCGTGGGATCATCGAGGCCGAGCCACTGGTCGAGGAGAGCGCCGTGCGTGTTGCCGAATCCCTGCGGGGGGACATCGTCCGTCGAGAACTGTCGACGGCGCCGTTCCTGGTGGCCGCGCGCGGCGGTACCCCGAGCCGGCTGCCGGTGTGGTTCATGCGTCAAGCCGGCCGCAGCCTTCCCGAGTACCGGCGGGTACGCGGCAGCGTGCCGATGCTCACCGCCTGCTTCGACCCCGGGATGATCACCGAGATCACCCTGCAGCCGGTACGCAGGCACGGCGTCGACGCGGCCATTCTGTTCAGCGACATCGTGGTGCCGTTGAAGGCTGCGGGTATCGGAGTGGACATCAAGCCGGGCATCGGCCCGGTCGTCGACCACCCGGTGCGCGACCGCGCAGGCGTGCGGTCGCTCCCGCTGCTGGAGCCTGATCAGGTCGACGCGGTGCACCAGGCGGTGCGCCTGCTGGTCGCCGAACTCGGCCGCACGCCACTCATCGGGTTCGCCGGGGCGCCGTTCACGCTCGCCTCGTACCTGATCGAGGGCGGGCCCAGCCGCAACCACGAGCACACCAAGGCGCTGATGCACTCCGACCCGCAGACGTGGCACGCCCTGCTGGACAAGCTCGCCGACATCACGATCACTTTCCTGCAGGCCCAGCTGGCCGCCGGGGTGGACGCGATCCAGCTGTTCGATTCCTGGGCCGGGGCGCTGGCCGAACGGGACTACCGCCGCTTCGTGCAGCCGCACTCGGCGAAGGTTCTCGCGGCTGTCGAGCAGGCGGGCGTGCCGCGCATCCACTTCGGGGTGGGGACGTCGGAGCTGCTGCCCGCCATGCGGGATGCCGGCGCCGACGTGATCGGAGTGGACTGGCGCATCTCGCTGACCACCGCGATCGAACGGCTCACCGCGAACGGCCGGCCGCTTCCGGTGGTGCAGGGCAACCTCGACCCCGCGGTGCTGCTCGCCGACTGGCCGGTGGTCGAGGCCGAGGTGCGGCGCATCGTGGCCGAGGGCCGTGCGGCGGCAGGCCACATCGTGAACCTCGGGCACGGCGTGCTGCCCGCCACCGACCCGGCCGTGCTCACCAGAATCGTCGAGCTGGTACACGGACTGACCCCGTGACGAGGTGAGCAGCCCGGTGGAGATCGCGGTCGTCGGCGGGGGAATCTCGGGGCTCACTGCGGCGGTGCGGCTGCGCAAGCTGCTCGGCCCCGCGGCATCGATCACCGTGTACGAGTCGACCACGCGCCTGGGCGGGAAGCTGCGCACCGTCGAGGTGGCCGGTGTTCCCGTCGACGTCGGCGCGGAAGCGTTTCTGCTGCGCAGGCCGGAGGCCGTCGAACTGGTCGCCGAGCTGGGACTGCAGGACGAGGTGGTGCATGCCGGCCCGGCCAGTCCGAGCGTACGGGCAAGTGGCCGTACGGTCGCCTTGCCGCGGCGGACGTTTATGGGAATCCCCGGCGACGCCGCCGAGGTCGACGGCGTGCTGTCCGCGAAGGGGGTCGAGCAAGTCGCCGCCGAGCGCACGTTGCCCCCGGTGCGGCTGCCCGCGCACGACGTGTCCCTCGGTCGGCTGTTGCGGCAACGGCTGGGCGACGAGCTGGTCGACCGGCTGGTGAGCCCGCTGCTGGGTGGCGTCTACGGTGCACGGGCGGACGATCTGGGACTGCGTGCCGTGTTGCCTGCCCTGGCGAAGGCGCTCGAGAATGGCGCGGGTTCGATCACCGCCGCTGCCGCCGGCCTGCTGCCACCACCGCAAGCGGGGGGAGGATCGCCCGTGTTCGGCACCTTGCGGGGCGGATTGCAGCAGGTGGCCGAACGGGCGGCACACGTGGCCGACGCCCGGGTGGAGCTGGGCACACCGGTGCGCGAGCTGCGCCGCACGGCCGCGGGCTGGCAGGTGACCGCGGCGGAGACCCGGTCGGTGGACGGGGTGATCCTGGCCGTGCCCGCTCCCGCGGCGCGTCGGCTGCTGGCCGGGTGCTCGCCCGAGGCCGCCGACGCCTACGGCCGCGTCGAGCTGGCCTCGATGGCCGTGGTCACCGTGGCGTTCCCGCCCGGCACCGAGCTTCCGGAAAGCAGCGGGTTGCTGATCGAGGAAGGCCAGCGCCGCTCCGACGGGTCCGCGGTGCTGAGCAAGGCGATGACGTTCACCAGCCGCAAGTGGCCGCACATCGGCGCCGCCGGGGTGATCATGCGTGCGTCGGTAGGCCGGTTCGGGCAGGCCGAGCAGCTGCGGATGACCGACGACGCGCTGATCGAGGGAGTGCTGGCCGACGTGGCCGACCTGGCAGGCGTGACCGTCGAGCCGATCGACGTGCACGTCCAGCGGTGGGGCGGCGGGCTGCCGTGCTACGGCCCCGAGCACGGCGAATGCGTCGCTGCGATCGACAAGGCGGTGGCCGGCCTGCCACGGCTGGAGGTGGCGGGCGCGCTGCTGGACGGGGTGGGCATCCCGGCGTGCATCGCCACCGCCGATGCCGCTGCCCGGCGCCTGGCGAGCCAGGTCACAGTGCCACACTGATGACATGACCGCCAAACCCGACGCAGCCCGGATCCGCGAGCTCAACGAGACCATTCGATACACGATGTGGTCGGTCTTCCGCGTCCAGCAGGGCGCGCTTGGCGAGGATCGCGGGCCCACCGCCGACGAGACCCAGCAGTACCTGGAGAGCCTGGAGGGCAAGGGCGTCACGGTGCGTGGCGTCTACGACCTGGCAGGCATGCGTGCCGACGCCGACTACATGGTGTGGTGGCACGCCGAGGAGATCGAGCAGCTGCAGGCGGCCTACAGCGGCTTCCGGCAGACCGCGCTCGGCCGCGCCAGCGTTCCGGTGTGGAGTCAGGTCGGCCTGCACCGGCCCGCGGAGTTCAACAAGAGCCACATCCCGGCGTTCCTGGCCGGTGAGCAGCCTCGCAAGTACCTGTGCGTGTACCCGTTCGTGCGATCGTACGAGTGGTACCTGCTGCCGGAGCAGGAGCGCAAGGAGCTGCTGGCCGAGCACGGCATGATGGCCCGCGACTACCCGGACGTGCGGGCCAACACGGTGGCGTCGTTCGCCCTCGGCGACTACGAGTGGCTGCTGGCTTTCGAGGCAGACGAGCTGCACCGCATCGTCGACCTCATGCGCACGTTGCGCGGGGCCCGTGCCCGGCGGCACGTGCGGGAGGAAATCCCGTTCTACACCGGCACCAGGGTCGCCCCGCCGGAGCTGGTCGCCGCCCTGCCCTGAGCGGCGAGGCCGCCTGTCGCGCCGACGGCCGGGCCTGCGGCCGCGGGAAGGCGTGCGCCGCACGCGCCGGCACGTGCGTGTGGCCGCCGGATGAGGGCCCGGTGCTCGGCGCATCCGCGCCGCAGGTCACCGGGCCTGGCGGCATGCCGTGCGTCTCCGGGCGGAGTGTGGTCACTCCTCCTCGGGCACCAGCTTCAGCGCGATCGAGTTGATGCAGTAGCGCTTGTCGGTGGGGGTGTCGTAGCCCTCGCCGGTGAACACGTGGCCAAGGTGGCTGTGGCAGCTGGCGCACAGCACCTCGACCCGCTTCATGCCCAGGCTGAAGTCGTCCCTGAGCAGCACCGCGTCGGAATCCGCCGGATCGTAGAACGACGGCCAGCCGCAGTGGCTGTCGAACTTCTCGTTGCTGGTGAACAGCTCCGCCCCGCAGGCCCGGCAGGTGTAGACGCCTTTGGCCTTGGTGTTCTCGTATTCCCCGGTGAACGGCGGCTCGGTGCCCGCTTCGCGCAACACGTGGTACTCCTCCGGGCTGAGTTCCTGCCGCCACTCGATCTCGGACTTGACCACTTTCGGCGTGGCGCCGACGACTGGCTTCATACCTACCATCCCAAGAATCCGCTGATCGTGTCCCACACGCTCACCGCGACGCCGAGCAGGATCAACGACACCACCAGCACGGCCATCGCCCGGTAGTGGCCGCGGACGCGGTTGCTCGATTCGGCGAACTCGGCGATGCCGTCCAGCGCGCCCTCCACGGTGAACCGGGGACCGGTGCGTTCCATCCGGTGCAGGTGCTCGGCGAAGGCCCGCGCTTCCGGGTCGTCCGGATCCAGGCCGATCAGGTCGTCGTGGAACCGGGCGTCGGGGCCCTCGGGCATGCGGGAGGTCATGTCACCACGGTATGTCAGCTCGACCGTGCCGTCGATGGCCGGCGATCGGCTTGCTCTGGGGCGTGCCCGGCGCGACGGTGCCAGCACTGGCGGGCTGCTGGTCTGGTGTGTGCCGGTTGGGTGTGGGGGCTGCTCGTGTGGGCGGGCTGCTGGTCTGGTGTGTGCCGGTTGGGTGTGGGGGGCCGCTCACGTGGGCCGGCTGCCGGATCGTGCGCGACCGGTCACCGGGTGCCCGAGTCCACGCGCAGCTGGTTGCCCTGCCGGATCACCCGGACCTTGCGCTTCGTGGTCATCTCGGTGCCGTCGTTCAGATAGGTGACGTCGATGGAGATCGTCACCGAACCGTCGGGGTTCTGCTCGCCCCTGGCGTTGTTGGACCACACCTGGTCGTACTGCGACCAGTACTTCCGGAACTTCGCTTCGCTGCCGTACTCCTGCTTGGCCTCCTCGCTGAGCATCTGCCACGACTTGGCCATGCCTGCAGGGAACGTGTAGAAGTCCACCACCAGGTTGCCCGCCTCGGAGAAACCGATCGGGCCGCCGGAGGCGTCGTGGCCGCCCTGCTTGGGCTGGCTCGACGACGGCGCGGGCTGCGACGTCTGGCTGCTGGCCGGGGGCTTGTCACCCTGCGCCTGCTGGCCGTTGCCGTCCAGCCAGAACACGAACCCGGCCACGACGGCCGCCACCACGAGCAGTGCCGCGGCGACGAGCACGGCCAGCCTGCCGGACTTCGATCGGCCGCCCTTCCCGCCCTTGTCCGGGCGCTTCGGCTGCGTGGCGGGCGGGCGGTGCGGGCCTGCCGCCGGGAACACGGCCGTGCCGGGGTGCTGGTCACCACCGGTGCGCTGGCTGGGGCTTGCGTTGTCGCGGTGACTCGGTGGGGGAGCGGGCGGCAGCGCGGGCATGGTGGCGGGCGGCGCCTCCGGCGCGCCGACGCTGGAGGCCACCTGGGCAAGGCGGCGGGCCGCCTCCGCCATCGTGATGCGCTCGGCGGCTTCCGGCCGCAGCATGGACATCAGCAGCGCGGTGGCCTTGCCCGCCTGCATCGGGGGCTGGATCTTGCCGCTGGCCGCGGTGTGCAGCAACGCCAGCTGGTTCGGGTTGTCGCCGTACGGGCAGTGGCCCTCGATCGCGTGATAGAGCGTCGCACCCAGCGCGAACACGTCCGACGCGGGTGCCGGGTCCGCGCCACGGGCCAGCTCGGGGGCCAGGTAGGCCGGGGTACCGCCGACCAGCCCGGTGGCGGTCAGCGTCATGTCGCCCTGGGCACGGGAGATACCGAAGTCGGTGAGCTTGGCCACCCCGGAGTCGTCGATCAGGATGTTGCCCGGCTTGACGTCGCGGTGCACGATGCCCGCCTTGTGTGCGGCGTGCAGTGCGCGGGCCACCTGCTCGCCGATGCGCGCGACCTCCGGCACCGGGAGGGTGCCGCGCTCGGTGATCAGCTGCGCCAGGCTCTTGGACTCCAGGTACTCCATCACCAGGCACGGGTCGCCCTCGTGCTCGGTGATGTCGAACACCATGATGGCGTTCGGGTGCTGCAGGCGGGCGGCGTTCTTGGCTTCGCGCATGGCCCGCGCGTGCAGCTCGGCCCGGTCGGCGGGCGACATGCCGTGCTGGCCGATCACCCGCTTGACCGCTACCGGACGCTCCAGACGCTCGTCGATGGCGCGCCAGACCACGCCCATGGCACCGGCGCCGATGTATTCGACGAGTCGGTAGTACCCAGCGACAAGTTGCCCGGCTTCGATGGCGAATTCTCCTTGGCGCGATGACGAGACGTGCAGGCGATTGGTGCCCCCCGACGACGCTTCGAGTGTACTGACCCCGGGGCGTGGCGGTGGCAGCGTGTCGGCCTCCCCGGCCGGGCGGCCTACCGGTTCGGCTCGTCGCGGGGCGTCACCACCACGGGGTCCTCGATCAGCTGCGGGCGCAGCTGGACGCCGTGTGGCCGCAGCAGCGGGTCCCCCGGCGCGCCGTCCGGGTCGGCCACCCACCGCCTGCACACCTTTTCCACCTTGATCGGGTAGATGCGCAGCGTGCCGTCGGCGGCGATGTGCATGCGCAGGAAGCCTTTGTGATCCTCGATGCTCTGGCCGGCCATCAGCTCGTTGAGGTTGATGCCGAACCGGCTGGCGATCATCAAATACACCGCGACGACCTCGCTGTGCACCAGGCCGAGCACGGTGGGCAGGCCGACCAGGATGACGACGAACGACACCCAGTTGCTCAGCACGTCGTCCGGGATGACGTCGCGGTACAGCTCGGTGATCAGCAGGCCCCACGCCAGGCTCAGCCCGAGATGGACCGCGGCGTGAGCGACGCCGAAGACGGTTCCGCGTAGTCGCGACGTGCGCAGATCGAGCCGGGCGAAGGCGACCCAGCCGACGACGACCAGGACGGCGAGCAGCACGGCGGGTGTCCAGCTGGCCACCAGGGCGAAGAACCCGCGCGGCCGGTCGCCGAACGGTCCGGCCAGCCCGTACAGCACGGCCAGCACGATCAGCGACTGGATGATGCCGGCGACACCCCAGAACCCGGGGTTGCGGAACGGCAGTCGCAGGATGCCTGCGGCGAAGCGCCGGGACTGGCGCTTCTCCGGATACCGGGCGGCCAGATCGTACCGGGTGCTCGGCCCCGCCGCCCTGATCCGCGTGGTCGGTGGCGGCAGCACCACCGACTCCGGCAGCTCGTCGGTGGTGGTGAGGTAGCCGCCGCCCAGGCCGCAGGTGACCTTCTGCCTGCCGCCGCCACGCTCGGCGTACCGGGAGTAGTGATGCTTGTCCCCGGACAGCATGACCCGGATGGTCGCCCCGGCGGGCCGCACGATGGTCGTGTCGAAGTACTCGATGGTGTCCCAGGCCTCCGCTCCGCGGGACGTGTGCGCGTCGACCCACGACGGGGACGGCGTGCACAGGATCACCGAGTCGCCTTCCCGCAGCTGCTTGGCGGCCTCGGTGAAGTACGCCAGCTGCGGCGCGTCGATGTGGTCGTCGAACTGTGTGTCCAGCGCGAACAGCCACCACCGCTGGGGCAGCTGGATGGCGAAGTAGCTGCGGGTCTGCGCGGTGTCCCAGCCGCCGAACGGCCTGCCCTGGGCGAACACGCGAAGAAACGCGGTCAGGCCGTCGTACCAGTCGTGGTTGCCGGGCAGCGCGTACAGGGTCGGGCGCTTGCCGTCCACGTGCGGCAGCGCTGCGGCGTAGACGCCCTTGGTGCGGTTCCGGTACGCGGTCACGGACGCGGCCGGGTACACCTGGTCTCCGCCCATGATCAGCATCTCGCCGCGGGGGAGCTTGCCTGCCGAGGGAACGTCGAGCTCGTCGGCGGCGAGCAGGCTCGCGACAGTGTAGGTCGCGTTGAACCCGTCGCCGAGGTCGGCGACGAAGTCGAACCACACCTCCCCGGTCTCGTCGTCCCCGTGCCGGTAGACGCGGGCGGGCAGGCTGCCTTGCAGTTCCCGCTTGTCGGCGTAGGCACCGAAGATCGTGGCCAGCAGCGCCTTGACGCCGGTGGCCACCAGGACCCCGGGTGCCAGCCACCGCACTGCGGGTTGCGGAGTGAAACCGAGTTCGGCGGGGGTGATCTCCCGCGGGCGCTCGGCCTGGGCTGGGGTATCGGCTCCTCGTGCGGACACGAGAGCGCATGGTAGCGATCAAGCACGCGGCCCGGGCCAGGCCGACGGGAGGGTGACGACGCATCGCGATCAAGCGGACGAACCGGACGCGTTCCGGCTGCTGCCGTGGACACTGGTGGCGCCTGCCGTCACGCCGGGCACACGACGTTGCTGTTCGGGACCTTGCCGTCGAGCAGGAAGTCGGTGACGTTCTTGGTCACGCAGTCCGACCGGCCGATCGCCCCGTGGCCGGCACCCTCCCAGGAGACCTTGCGCGCCCCGGCCAGCTGGTCGGCGGTACGCGAGGTGCCCTTCTCCGGGGTGACCGGATCCGCCGCGGTGGCGATCAGCAGGGTGGGCGGGATGCCCGGGGTGTGCAAGCCGGGCGGTTTCTCGGTCGGGACCGGCCATTGGCTGCACCACAGCAGCCGCTGCGCGATCAGCCCGCCGAACGTGGGGTACTTCTCCCGCCACGACGCGGCCAGCTGCACGATCCGCTCGGTCGGCAGCCGGGTCGTGGTGTCGTTGCAGATGGTGGTCAACGTGGCATCGATCGTCGGTGGCGCCTCGCCGGAGGGCTCCAGCACGGGCCGCACCAGCCGGACCAGCCGGGCCGGGCTCCCGTCGGCGGCGTCGTCGATGGCCCTGGCCAGGTGCGGCCAGCCATCCGGATCGCGCAGCCCGAGCCAGGCCGCGTACAGCACCATCGCCGGCCCGACCTGGATGCCGTCCACCTCGGCCGGGTCGTGTCGTGCCCGGTCGACGGCCTTGGCCAGCGCCGACGACGGGTCCGACCCGAGCGGGCAGTCCGAACGGCTCGCGCAGTCGTCGCCGAAGGCGCGCAACGTCGCTTCCGCGGCGGCGGCGAGGTCGGCCAGCGTGGCGGTGGCATCCGTTGCCGGGTCCGGTGTCCCGTCGAAGACGAACCGGCCGACGGACTGCGGGTGGGCGTTGGCATAGGCGATGAGCACCCGGGAACCCTCACCGCGAGCGATGGCGTGCAGCTTCGGCACGCCGACCGTCCGGCGCACTTCCTCCAGGTCCTCGGCGGTGTGCCTGGCGTCGTAGACGGTTTGCTCGTTGCCCAGCGCGATCGAGCATTCCTGACCGGACTTGCGGACCGCCTCCACCAGCGGCTCCGGGTCGGAGCTGTCCGGGTCGAGCCCGAGCAGGCCGTGCCGGGCGTAGCGGGGGATGCAGTCGATCGGGTTCGACCGGCCGGTGCCGCGGCGATCGACGCCGACCAGGGCCACCTGCTGCAGCAGGCGGTCGGGCAGCCGGCCGGCCAGCTCGGCCGCCAGCTCGCTGCCTGGCGGGCCGTCCACGTCGCCGACGACCACCACCGGCACCCGCCGGCCGAGATCACCCTTGCCGACGCGCATGAGCGCCACCTCGTGCTCGGGGCCGCGGTGGTCCAGCGACGGGCCCACGACGGTGGAGCATTCCACGGTCAGGCCGCGTGCGGCGGGCGGCAGGCGGTCGGTGACGCTCGGCAGGCACTCCGGCCAGTCCCGCCACCCGATGGCGTTCGGTGGCGGGGCACCCAGCGGTGGCAGCGGGGCGGGGCCCTGCTCGTCGGATGCGGTGTCCTCGCCGGGGGTGTCCTGGATCAGCACGGCGGGGCGTTCGGACGGGCCGACGGTGCATCCGGCGGTAAGCAGCGCGGCCAGTGCGCTGGTCAGCGCGCCGGTGATGCGCGTGCGCCGGGAAACCCTCACCACCACTCCCTTCGGCTCACCACCCCCAGTGTGCGCAGCGCCCGGTGAGACTCCGGTCAAGCACGCCGGTAGCGCAGCATCAGGAAGCCGTCCGCGGTCAGCACCGAGGCCAGCCGCAGCGAACGCGGCGGGCCGGTCATGGCCGGGCCGCTCACGATGCGCTCCGCGCCGGCTCCCGCCAGCAGCGGCGACACGGTCAGGCAGAGCTGGTCGACGAGGTCCGCGGCGACCATGGCGCCGAGCAGCCGCGGGCCGCCTTCGCAGTCGATCCGGTAGAGCCCACGGTCGCCGAGGGCCCGCACCGCGGATGGGAGGTCGACGCTGTCCTCGCCCACGACGACGACGTCCGCCCCCGCGTCGGCCAGTGCGTCGCGGCGCTCGGCCGGCGCGGCGGCGCAGGTCAGCACGATCGGGGGCACCATGGTGTCGGTCAGCAGCGGGGACTGCGGGGACAGCGAGCAGCGGTTGGTCACCACCGCGATCGGCGGCAGCGGCGACAGCCCCCGTGCCTGGCGCCGGGACGTGCGCAGTTCCCGGGGTTTGATCCCGGCGTAGCGCTCCGCCTGTGCCGTTCCCGCTCCGACCAGCACCACGTCGGCCAGGTCCCGGCCAAGGGCGAACACCCGCTTGTCGGCGGGATGCGACAAGCCCGCGGACCGGCCGTCGACCGCGGCCGCCCCGTCGGCCGAGCTGACCATGTTCGCCTGCACCCAGGGCTCGGTCAGCTCCGGCGGATAGTCGTAGAGGCGTTCCAGGTCGGCGTCGGTCACTGCGGTGGGCTCACCGTCGGTCGGCCACAGCGCGTACACGATGCCCAGTTCATCACATCCGGCCCGGCTGACTCCGGGGACGGGGCGTCCGGCCAAGTAGGGTGTGATCCATGCCGGCGTCCCTCGTCGATCGCTTCCCCGAGGTCGAACCAGCGGAGCTGGTCGCGGGGCTGGTGCCACCGCCTCGGTTCGACGCGGTGCGCTTCGACACCTACGTGCCCAACCCGGCCGAGCCGACCCAGGCGGCCGCGGTGGCTGCCGCGCGGGCGTTCGCCGAGCAGATCGGCGCAGGCGGGGGCGGGCGGAAGTCCCGCTGGCGCAGCCTGTTCGGCGGGCGGAAGGGCGGGCCGCAGCCGAGCAAGGGCCGGTACTTCGACGGCGGGTTCGGGGTCGGCAAGACCCACCTGCTCGCCTCGTTGTGGCACGCGGTTCCCGGCCCGAAGGCGTACGGCACGTTCGTCGAGATCACCAATCTGGTCGGGGCGCTCGGGTTCGCCGAGACCGTGCGACGGCTCTCCGGGTACACCTTGCTCGCCGTCGACGAGTTCGAGCTGGACGACCCGGGCGACACCATGCTGATGACCCGGCTGCTGTCCGAGCTGATGGACACCGGGGTGGCCGTGGCGGCCACGTCGAACACGCTGCCGGACAAACTCGGCGAAGGCCGCTTCGCCGCGGAGGACTTCCTGCGCGAGATCCACTCGCTGGCCGCGCGGTTCGAGGTGATCCGGGTGGACGGGCCGGACTACCGGCACCGCGGCCTGCCGGAGCCGCCCGAGCCGATGTCCGACGACGAACTCGTCGCGGCGGCCAACGCGCGCCCCGGCGCGACCCTGGACGAGTTCGGCAAGTTGTGCGAGCACCTGGCGGCCGTGCATCCGGCCCGCTACGGGCACCTGGTGGACGGGGTGTCCGCGGTGTTCGTGCAAGGGGTGCGCCCGGTGGACGACCAGGCCATCGCGCTGCGGCTGGTCGCGCTCGCCGACCGGCTCTACGACCGCGCCATCCCGGTCGCGGTCAGCGGCCAGGACGTCAGCAAGATCTTCCCCGAGGACATGCTCGCGGGCGGCTACCGCAAGAAGTACCTGCGTGCCATCAGCCGGTTGACGGCGTTGGCGCGAGACGCCGCCGAGTGACGTGGCCGATCACCACGACGCCCACGCCGACGGCGCAGCCGCCGACGATGTCGAACGGGTAGTGGTAGCCGGCCGCCACCATGCCGATCCCGGCCGCGACGACGAGCACCATCCCGACGCCTGCGCTGACCGCCCTGGCCACCCCCGGCCGGGTCAACAGCACCAAAAGCGCGCACACGGCCGCCAGGCTCGCGGTGTGCCCGCTGGGGTACTCCAGCGTGCCCGCGGACAGCGCCCGGAACACCGGTTTGAGCACCGCGGTGGTCGACAGCACCGCAACGAGCGGTGCCGTGGCCGCGAGCAGCGCGGCAGGACGGTCGCGGCCGAGCATGCACAGCACCACCACGACCACGACGACGGGCACCAGGACCACCGGCTCGGAGGGCAGCACGAGGTGACCGAGCACCTCGGGCTGCCCGTCGAACCACAGCGCCGCGTCCCGCTGCCAGGCGACGTCGATCGGCCACGGCCGCCGCCGCGCCAGTCCCAGCGCCAGGGCGGCAAGCAGCGCCAGCGGCCCGATGATCAGCACACCGGGAGGATAGGGCCTTCGGTGTCAGCGGCCGACCACCGCGGCCAGGGCGTCCAGGCCCTGGTCCAGCTCCTCGCGGGTGATGACCAGCGGGGGAGCGATGCGCAGCGTGGCGCCGTGCGTCTCCTTGCACAGCACGCCACGGCCGGCCAGCCGCTCGCAGGCTTCGCGCCCGGTCATGCCGTCGATGTCCACCCCGGCCCACAGGCCACGGCCACGCACCGCGGTCAGCCCGTTGCCGACCAGCTTGGTCAGCCGGTCGTGCAGGTGCTTGCCGAGTTCGGCGGACCGCTGCTGGAACTCGCCGGTGCGCAGCAGCCGCACGACGGCGCGGCCGACCGCGCACGCCAGCGGGTTGCCGCCGAACGTCGACCCGTGCTCACCGGGACGCAGCACGCCGAGCACGTCTCGGCTGCCGACGACCGCCGACACCGGCACGATCCCGCCGCCCAGGGCCTTGCCCAGCGTGTACAGGTCGGCGCGCACGTTCTCGTGGTCCAGCGCCAGCACCTTTCCGGTGCGGGCCAGGCCGGACTGGATCTCGTCGGCGATCAGCAGCGCGCCGTGCTCGTCGCACAGCCGCCGGACGGCGGCCAGGTAGCCCGCCGGTGGCACGATCACGCCTGCCTCGCCCTGGATCGGCTCCAGCAGGACCGCGGCGGTGTGCTCGGTGATCGCTTTCCGGAGCGCTTCGGCGTCGCCGTAGGGCACGATGGTGAAGCCCGGCGTGTAGGGGCCGTAGTCGGCTCGCGCGGTCTCGTCGTCGGAGAACGACACGATCGTGGTGGTCCGGCCGTGGAAGTTGGCACCGGCGACGACGATGTCCGCCTTGCCCTGCGGCACGCCCTTGACCCGGTACGCCCACTTGCGGGCGACCTTGATGGCGGACTCGACCGCCTCGGCGCCGGAGTTCATCGGCAGCACCATCTCGGTGCCGGTGAGCTCGGCCAGCTCCTGGCAGAACGCGCCCAGCTGGTCGTGGTGGAACGCCCTGGAGGTGAGGGTGACCCGGTTCAGCTGCCGGGTGGCGGCCGCGATCAGCTCGGGGTGCCGGTGGCCGAAGTTCAGCGCCGAGTAGCCGGCCAGGAAGTCCAGGTACCGTTTGCCGTCCACATCGGTGACCCACGCGCCTTCGCCCTCGGCGATCACGACCGGCAACGGGTGGTAGTTGTGGGTCGACCATCGCTCGTCGGCCGCGATGAAGTCGCGGCTGGTCACGGCGGGGCGAGTCAGGCTGGGGGAAGTGGGAACCGTCGTGGTCATACCGCCAGGTTAAGGCAGCATATGTGCGGCAATCATCCGCACAACGTTGCTCATTGCGGTTGTTTGTTGCACAGTTGACCACCTCGGCAATCGATTCGTTGCATCGTGTGATGCGGTGCCGGGTGGCGGGACCGGGCGTGGCACAGTGCACGGTGTGACGAGTGGTGTGACGACTGACCGGCAAGACCTGCCGTTTCTCCGCAAGCTGGCCCGTACCCAACGCTTCACCCTCGGTGCGCCGAGGGAGTTCGCGATCTCACCGGACGCCTCGCGCGTGCTGTTCCTGCGCAGTGCCGACGGGTACGACAAGAAGCACAGCTTGTGGTCGCTGGACCTGACCACCGGCACCGAGTCCGTTCTGGTCGACGCGAACGCGTTGCTGCCGGGGGAGGAGGACCTGCCGCCCGAGGAACGGGCCCGGCGCGAGCGGGCTCGGGAGACCGGCGGCGGTGTCATGCGCTACGCCGTGGACTCCGGGCACACCACGGTCGCGTTCTCGCTGGCAGGCAAGCTCTACACGGTCGACCTGGCCTCCGGCGAGGTGTCGCTCCGGGTCGACGGCGCGGCGGTCGATCCGCGGCTGAGCCCCGACGGCAGTCACGTCGCGTACGTGGTGGGTGGCGCCCTGTGGGTCGTGGATCTCGCCTCCGGGACCGACTCGGTGCTGGCCGACGAGCCGGACGACGACGTCACCTGGGGGCTCGCCGAGTTCATCGCGGCCGAGGAAATGCGGCGATCCCGCGGCTACTGGTGGGCCCCGGACGGCAGCGCCATCCTCGCGCAACGAACCGACACCAGCGGGGTCCAGCGCTGGCACATCGCCGACCCGGCCGATCCGGGCACACAGCCGACCTCGATGGCCTACCCCGCGTCGGGCACGCCCAATGCGCGGGTGTCGCTGGCCTTCCTCCGCCTGGACGGGTCCAGAGTGGACGTCGACCTGGGGGACTGGGAGTACCTGGCCGCCGTGCACTGGTCGGCGGGCGGCCCGCCGCTGGTGACCGTGCAGACCAGGGATCAACGCCGTACCGACGTGCTGGCGGTGGACCCGGAAACCGGCGCGACCAGGCAGCTGTACAGCGACACCGACGAGGCCTGGGTCGAGCTGGTCACCGGAGTGCCCGCGTGGACCGAGGACGGCCGGCTGGTGCGTGTCGTCGTCTCCGACGACGCATACCGGCTGATGATCGACGACGAGCTGGTGACCGATCCGTCGCTGCAAGTCCGGTCGGTGGTGCACGTCGGGCGCGAGGTGCTGTTCACCGCGTCCGCCGGCGATCCCACGCAGATTCACGTCTACCGCACCGACCAGGGCTCCGTTCGCCGGCTGTCGACGGTCGACGGTGTGACGGTGGCGGCGGGGCGCGCCGAGGCGTGCGTGCTGTCCGCATGGTCGCTTGATCACGCCGGTCCGCGGGTGAGCGTGGTTCGTGACGGGCACGACCCGGTGCCGATCGGCGTGCACACCGCCGATCCCGGCATCGAGCCGAGGCCGAAGATGATGACGGCCGGAAAGCGGCGGCTCCGCGTCGCCTTGCTGTTCCCCACCGGCTATCGGCCGAGCGACGGCCCGCTTCCGGTGCTGCTCGACCCGTACGGCGGTCCGCACGCGCAGCGGGTGCTCGCCACGCGCAACGCGTTCCTGACACCGCAGTGGCTGGCCGACCAGGGATTCGCCGTGCTGGTGGCCGACGGCCGGGGAAGTCCTGGCCGCGGCCCGGCGTGGGAGAAGGAGATCGCGGGTCGCTGCGCCGAGGTCAGCCTGAACGACCAGGTGGACGCGCTGCTGGCGGTGGCCGCCGACCATCCGGAGCTGGACTTGTCGCGGGTGGCGATCCGCGGCTGGTCCTACGGCGGCTACCTGGCTGCGCTGGCCGTGCTGCGCAGGCCGGACGTGTTCCATGCGGCAGTGGCGGGGGCGCCGGTGACCGACTGGAAGCTGTACGACACCCACTACACCGAGCGCTACCTGGGGCATCCGGACGAGAACCCGGAGGCGTACCGGGCCAACTCGTTGATCGACGACGCGCCGAACCTGAGCAGGCCGCTGATGATCGTGCACGGCATGGCCGACGACAACGTCTTCGTGGCGCATGCGCTCCGGCTGTCCCAGGCGCTGCTCAAGGCGGGCAAGCCGCACGAGTTCGTTCCCTTGGTGGCGACCACGCACATGACCCCAGCGGACGAGGACGTCGCGGAGAACCTGCTCCGTCTCCAGGTGGACTGGCTCCACGAGCAGCTGGGCGGCAAGTAGGCCGCAGCAGCGGCAGTCGGATCGGCAAGAACGGTCGGTCGAGCTCGCTCACCGCAACGCGACCGGGCCGACGGCCCTCGACGAGCTGGCGCACGGTGTCGCACTCGAGGCCCGACACGTGGCGAGCGAGCCGCGCAGCCGGGGGCAGGCCAGACCGGCGCCGGCCCGTCGATGGCCATACCGATGAGCGGTTGCCCACGGCATCGACGGCGATCGTGCCGAGTGACCGCGGCAGCGGGCGACAGCTCTCGGCTTTCACGCGGCTTTTGGGGCCTCGTCGGGCTGAGTCACGGCGCGCCGCTGCCGGCGCTTGCCGACGATCCCGGTGATCGCCATCGCGACGATCCAGGCGATACCCAGCAGCACGTAGGCATTGCCCACCAGGTGCTGTTCCGGCGTCCACAACTGCTCGAGATCGATGGGCGGGTTGTTCCAGTCGTCGTTGCCCGGCAGCTGGTGGAACGGGCCGATGACGAACGTCGCCACGGTGATCACGGTACCGGCGAGCAGGACGAATCGTCGAGGTCGGTTGTCCTGCCACGCCTGCAGGCAGCCGTAGGCCATGACGGCGACCGCGGGCGCGATCCACACCCAGTGGTGCGACCACGCCGTCGGGGACGCCAGCAACGACAACGCCGCGCACAGCATGAGGGCGGTCTCCGGGGTGCTGGCCCGGGCGCCGATCACCACCAGCGCGAGCAGCACCAGCACCACGACAGCGGTCACGACGACGAGCGTCGTGCCGTCCAGGCCCAGCCGCGCGAACGCCGCTTGCACGGTCTGGTTGGTGCGGTACGTGGAGCCACTGATCTGGCCCGCCCCGGCGAAGCCGCCGAACCAGTAGGTGACCGAGCCGCTGGGATTGACCAGGAATCCGAGCGCGGTGGCGGCCGCCCCGGTGGCCGCGGCCACGCCGACCGCCCGGTAGTCCCGGCGCAGCAGGAAGTACAGCACGAACACCGCGGGCGTGAGCTTGACGGCTGCGGCCAGGCCGACACCGATGCCGCGCGGCCACCGGGTCCGCCTGGCCAGGCAGTCGATGGCCACCAGCCCCATCAGCAGCAAGTTGATCTGCCCGAAGGCGAACGTCTCCCGCAGCGGCTCCAGGCACAGCAGCAGGATCAGCGAGCCGCCCGCCACGGCGAGGGTGGTACGCCTGCTGGCCTGCGGATACAGATGCCTGCCGACCAGATAGACCGTGCCGACCGTGCAGCCGATCCCCAGCAGGAACAGCAGTGTGTAGGACAGTGTCCACGGCAGCACGGCGAACGGGATCATGCAGACCGCGGCGAACGGGGGATAGATGAACGGCAGGACCAGGCCGCCGTTGACCGCGGGCAGCTCCCCGTAGATGTCGCCGCCCTCCCACCAGCGCCAGACCGCGAACCGGTACACCTCGAGGTCGATGTGCGCGAAGGGGATGTTGACCGCGTAGAAGTAGGCGATGCTCAGTGCGGCGACGACGGTCGAGGCGATGATGACGACTCGCTCGGTGGTGACTTTCCCCGGCTGCACCGTCCGGAGCCTAACACCGGGACGGGCTACACCGGCCACGCGCTGGGGGACGTCGGCCGCTGTCGGGAAGTGGTGACGCGCCGTGACCGGACTGCGCGGTGATCGTGATCGCGACGGGTGGCGCTCGGCGGGCGTCGCCCTCGATAGTGAGGGGCATGTACACCGGCAACCCCGATGTTCCCGATGACGTCTTCGCGGAGGTTCTCGACCAGATCGAAGACTTCGTGCGCTCGCGTGTCATGCCACGCGAGCGCGAGATCATGGAGACCGACCGGATTCCGGCCGATCTGCGGCAGCAAGCCGCCGAGATGGGCTTGTTCGGGTACGCGCTCCCGCAGCGGTGGGGCGGGCTCGGCCTGGACGTGGTGCAGGACGTCGAGGTCGCCATGGTGCTCGGCTACTCGTCGTTGGCGCTGCGCTCGATGTTCGGCACCAACAACGGCATCGCCGGCCAGGTGCTGGTCGGGTTCGGCACCGACGAGCAGCGGGCGCGGTGGCTGCCCGGGATGGCCTCGGGGGAGATCGTCGCCTCGTTCGCCCTCACCGAGCCGGGCGCGGGCTCGAACCCGGCCGGGCTGAGGACCACCGCGAAGCCGGACGGCGACGGATGGGTCATCGACGGCGCCAAGCAGTTCATCACCAACGCCACCGAGGCGGGGCTGTTCGTCGTCTTCGCGCGCACGCAGCCGCCGTCGGAGGCCAGTCCCGGGATCGCGGTGTTCCTGGTCCCGGCGGACGCGCCGGGGATCACCGTCGGGCCGCACGACGCGAAGATGGGCCAGGAAGGTTCCCGCACCGCCGAGGTGACCTTCTCGCAGGTGCGGGTCGGTCCCGAGGCGCTCGTCGGTGGTGACGCCGACGTCGGCTACCGGGCCGCCATGGCTTCGCTGGCACGCGGCCGGATCCACATCGCCGCGCTGGCCGTCGGAGCCGCCCAGCGGGCGCTGGACGAATCGGTGAGTTACGCCGCGACCGCCACGCAGGGCGGTACCCCGATCGGTGACTTCCAGCTGGTGCAGGCCATGATCGC
The DNA here is from genome assembly GCF_002919275.1 of Thermocrispum sp. Classification (NCBI taxonomy): domain Bacteria; kingdom Bacillati; phylum Actinomycetota; class Actinomycetes; order Pseudonocardiales; family Pseudonocardiaceae; genus Thermocrispum; species Thermocrispum sp. Next base: position 26,546 of record NZ_PKFA01000049.1, read on the forward strand.
CGACCAGCAAACCGGCGTCATGGCCGGTCGTGCACTGGTCCGGGACACGGCCCGGCGGTACGCCACCGGGGAGGACCGCCGGATCGGGCCGTCGGCGGCGAAGCTGTTCTGCACCGAGATGGCGGGCAAGGTCGCGGATCTGGCCGTCCAGGTGCACGGCGGGAACGGCTACATGCGCGGGGTTGCGGTGGAGCGGATCTACCGCGACGTCCGGTTGATGCGGCTGTACGAAGGCACCAGTGAAATCCAGCGGCTGATCGTCGGCGGTGGTCTGCTGCGCGCGGAGCGGAAGAAGGCCGGACGACCCGGGTAACGTGACACCGTCGGGCACATCACCCCGTGCCGATCCGACACCCGAGCAGCGCCCTGGCGCGAAAGACACCGCCGCAGGGCGACAGCCGCGGCCACGCCGCGCGAGCACAGTGGGAGAGCCATGACTGACGTGTTCATCGTGGACGGAGTCCGCACCCCGCAAGGACGTTACGGTGGCGCGCTGGCCCAGGTCCGGCCGGACGACCTGGCCGCGATGGTGGTGCGCGAAGTGGTCGGCCGCGCCACGGTTCCCGCCGACGCGATCGACGAGGTGATCCTCGGTGCGGCCAACCAGGCCGGTGAGGACAACCGGAACGTGGCGCGGATGGCCGCGCTGCTGGCCGGGCTGCCGGACGAGGTCCCCGGATACACGGTGAACCGGTTGTGCGCCAGCGGCCTGACCGCGGTGGCGACCGCCGCCGCCACGATCCGTGCCGGTGAGGCGGACGTCGTCGTCGCGGGCGGAGTGGAGTCCATGACCAGGGCTCCCTGGGTGATGGCCAAGCCGGGCACCCCGTGGGCCCGGCCCGGTGAGGTGTCCGACACCTCGCTCGGCTGGCGCTTCACCAACCCGAAGTTCACCGAGCACGACCGGGCCGTGCCCGCAGGCGCCGGGCCCGAGGTCCGCAAGGTCACGCTGTCCATGGGGGAGACGGCCGAGGAGGTGGCCAGGCTCGACGGCATCACCAGGGAGGAATCCGACCAGTTCGCCCTGCGCAGCCATCAGCGCGCGGTCGCGGCCGCCGACGCCGGGCACTTCCGGCGGGAGATCGTGCCGGTGCCGGTCGGTGACGAGCTTGTCGAGGCCGACGAAGGACCGCGTCGTTCCACCAGCCTCGAGAAGCTGGCCAAGCTGAAGCCGGTGTTCCGCAAGGACGGCATCGTGACCGCGGGGTCGTCCTCTCCGCTGTCCGACGGTGCGGCGGCGTTGCTGCTGGCCGGCGAGCGCGCGATCCAGCGGCACGGACTGACACCGCGGGCCAGGGTGGTGGCCGGCGCCAGCGCCGGTGTCGCCCCCCACGTCATGGGGCTCGGGCCGGTGCCCGCCACCGAGAAGCTTCTGGACCGCACCGGGCTGACCGTGGACGACATCGACGCCGTCGAGCTGAACGAGGCGTTCGCCGCGCAGAGCCTGGCCGTCATCCGCAGGCTGAAGCTGGACCCGGAGAAGGTGAATGCCGACGGCGGGGCGATCGCGCTCGGCCATCCGCTCGGCTGCTCCGGAGCACGGCTGGTCGTCACGCTGCTCGGGCGGCTCGAGCGGGAGGACGCTCGGCGTGGCCTGGCGACCCTGTGCGTCGGTGTGGGCCAGGGGGTCTCTCTGCTGGTCGAGCGGGTCTGAACCGCCTGCACCGCGCTGTCCCGTCGACAGTGCGGCGGGGGTGGCATGCGTCGCGGCGACCGGACGGACTGTCGGCCGCGGTGGCTCCGACGCCGCGGCTACTGGTCCGGGGCCGCCGCGGCGTCGGCTCTCCGCCGACTGCAGGACGGGAAGGGGTCACCAGTCGATCTGCGGGGACCGGTAGAAGTCGACCCCTTCCGCCTCCCACCGTTTGCCCTCTTCGGCCAGCCGGGCCCGGAACGACTCCCAGTCGTGGCTGTCCGCGGGCGACCAGCCGAGCTCGGCGATGGCCGGAAGCCGGGGGAAGGCCATGAACTCGATGTCGTCGATGTTGCGCAGGGTCTCCGACCACAGCGGTGCCTCGACGCCGAGCACCGACTCCTCGCCGACACCCGTCACGTGGCTTCCCGGATCCCAGTCGTAGGCGTCCTTGACCTCGATGTAGCCGGCCCAGGACAGGCCGAGCGGGGTGTTCTGGTCGTACTTCATGTCCAGGTAGGCCTTGTTGGCCGGGGACATGATCACCTTGTTGCCGTGGGCGACGGCGTCGGCCAGGCTCGCGTTCTCCCGGTTGGTGTGCCAGAACTGCGGCACGACCGACGTGGGCGGCTCGGCCTTGGTGACCTCGGTCCAGCCGAACGCGCGCTTGCCGTACTTCTCCACCAGCGGCAGGACCCGCTGCATGAACGCCCGGTAGTCCTCCTCCGGCGTGGCGTGCGCCTCGTCGCCACCGATGTGCAGGTACGGGCCGGGGGTCAGCTCCGCGACCTCACGGATGACGTCCTCGACGAACCGGTACGTCGTCTCCAGCCCGATGCACAGCGAGCTGTATCCGACTTCGGTGTCCGTGCGCGGCGGCACCGGGACGCCGTCGCAGTTCAGCTCGCCGTAGACCGACAACGCGGCGTTGGTGTGCCCCGGCATGTCGATCTCGGGGACGATGGTGATGTGCCGGCTCTCGGCGTAGGCGACCAAGTCGGCGTAGTCCTCCTTGGTCAGGTAGCCGCCGCCGACACCGTCCACGCCGGTGCCGGGACCGCCGCCGACCGGGGCCAGGTCCGGCCACGAGTCGATCTCGATCCGCCAGCCCTGGTCGTCGGTCAGGTGCAGGTGCAGGTAGTTGATCTTGTAGTGGACGATCTGGTCGATGTAGGACTTGATCTCGTCCGGGGTGTGGAAGTGCCGGGCGATGTCCAGCATGGCGCCCCGGTATTCGAACCGTGGCGCGTCGACCACGCGTCCGGCGGGCACCGTCCACGTGTGCTTCTGCTGCGTGCCGGCGGCGAACTCCGGGGGCAGCAGCTGCCTCAGCGTCTGCACCCCGGCGAACAGGCCGTCCGAGGTGTTGGCGCGGATGGTGATCCGATGCGGGGTGACGTCCAACCGGTAGCCCTGGTCACCGACCCGCTTGCCCGCACCATGGAGCAGCAGCGCGATGTGCGGGCGGGCCGTAGGACGGTCGACGATCGGCACGTCGAATCCGGTGGCTGGCCGAATCTCCTCGGCAAGGTACTCGGCGACCTGGCGGGCCTCGGCCGAACCGGGCTCGGTGCGGACGACGATGCCCGGAGTGAGCCGGAATCCGGGGCCGCCATGGGCTTTCGCCTCGAGCGGCGCGGGGATCAGTGCGTCGTAGCGGCTGGTGATCTGGTGGGACGCCGGCGCCGTCTGCTCGGCGAAGGCCGGGGTGACGGCGGCGGTCACGGCGAGCGCGGCCGCTGCCAGGACGGCGGCCAGGCGGGTTCGCTTCGGCACGGTGCACCTCCGGGGTCGGCCGGATGACGTGCGATAAAGGTGTAGACCAATCGGCAGCGATCCGCCAGGGCCTGCCGGGTGGTCGTGGCCGAACGGGCAGCGAATCGGGGTCGGCGGACGCGCACGCGACAACGGCTGCCACCCCGAAACCGGAGCGGCAGCCGCGCGCAGCAGTGCGATCCCAGCGAACATCACCCGGCTTGCGGCCACGTCGCCGCAGGCATCAGCACCCTGGCGGGGCCGGCCGCGGCGGCATCGGACTGCTCTCCGACGCCGGTGCCAGGTGCTGCGGCCTCGGCCAGCGTCGTGGGCTGGGCACGCGCGACGCGCTCAGACTTCGAGGTTCCGCCGGGTTTCCTCGGTGGTGTACTTGTCGTCTTCGCCGTCGGTGAAGATGTCGTCGACGTTGTCCTTGCGCTCCCGCATCTTGTCGATCATGCCGGTGACGCCCTTGACCTTCTCCACACCGCTGCCCATGCTGCCCGGATTGAGGCCGATCGTTTCCTCCACGGCTTTGTAGCCGCCTTCCTTGACCGAGTGCAGCACGGCTTGCCCGAGGTTCATCTCCTGGAAGCGGCGGGCAGTACCGCTCAGGCCGAGCGGGCTCTCCCACGCTGCCTTGTACGCGTTGAGCGCACCCTTGAACCCTTGCAGGCGCTCACCCCAGGTGTCCAGGAACGTGGCGAACCGCTTCAGCGGCGGGAAAAGCTTCCCCAGCCATTCGAAGGCCTTGCTCAGCGCCGTGGCGACGTGGCCGACCGTGTTCGCCATGGTGGCGGCGACGCTGGCACCGAACGAGAACACCGAACTGGCCAGCGCGGGCAACCAGGCGTAGATGCACCAGAACACCAGCTCGCTGATGATGGCCTTGATCGTCTCCTCGATGACCTGCATGACGATCGACCACATCGTGAGCGTGTCGGCGACGCCGTGCGCGGTGCCGGCGATCCCTTCGATGCCCTTGGACAGCTCCTCGAGCTTGTTCTTGGCCGCCGTACCCGCTTCCTGGGGCCAGTTCTTCAGCTGCTTGTCCCGGTCCTCGCACAGGGCCTGCGCCATGTTCTTCAGGCCTTCGCCGATCTGCTGGAAGTTGCCGGAGGCCTCGGCCAGGGCGGGACCGTCGCCGCTGACCATGTGCAGCACGTCCTGCAGCGGCTGGAACAGTTCGAGCAGGAAGCTGAGCCCGTTGCTGATCAGCCAGTGATGGGGTCCTTGGCGAAGCTGACGATCTCAGCCGCGCACTCGCCGACGAGCGCGAGACCCTTGCTGACGACCTCCGCCTTGGAGATCTCGAAGTCCTTGTCCGCCCACTCGTCGTAGGTCTGGTACGCCGAGCCGGCGATCGAGATCTTCTTCGCCGCGTTCTGGATGTCGAACAACGGGTCGTCGATCTCGTCGGACGTGAACTTCTCCTTCGCCTGATCGGCGAAACTTTCCCGTTGCTCGGCCATCACCGCCCCTTGTCGTCGCCGATGCCGTCCACCTCGGCCGCGTGGTGGCCGAACATGATCACGTGGTCCTGCTCGGTGCTCTCGTAGACCTTCGCCGCCTCGGCGATCTTGTCGCCGAGGCCCTGGAACGCCTCTTGCAGGTCGTCCACCAGCTCGCGCAGGATCTGCAGCTTGCTCGTGTACTTGCCCTTGACAAAGAGCCCGATCACACCCCAGGACTCGTCGGAGATCCCGTTGGCCTCCTCGACCAGGCCCTCGAACTTCTTCGCTTCCGATTGGTAGAAGTCGAGCGTCTTGACGAACTGTTTGAGCTCGCCGACCTCGACACCGATACCGATACCTTCGGTCCCCCCAGTGCGACTCCCTTCCGGGCCCGCAGGCCGCGTCAGGAATGATGGCACACGCACCGAGTAGTGATCGTCCGTTTCGGGGGGAGAACGTTCGTGGATGCCGCCACACTCGACGAGGCTGGGCTGTGGGTCACTGGGGGAGGCCTGGCGTTCTTCGTCGTGTCGATCCTTGCGCGGACGTGGACTGCGGACGAGGGTCGCTACGAGGAGGAGCAAGCCGCGCTGAAGGCGCTGGCAGACGCGCGGAACACCGGCATGAGCAGGCACGGCCCCACGTTCGTCTCCTACACGAAGCCGGACACCGGGGAGCCGGTGACGCCGGAGTGGTGTGCGGGTTTCACGATCCACGGTTTTGCAGCCGCTGCGTTCGGTTACGGGGAGGGCCGGCGTTGTGTCATCCAGGTCAAGACGCCGCACACGCCGGAGTTCCGGGTGGTTCGGGCGGGCAGCGCGGCCGCGGATCGGCTGCGGCTGCGTCTCGGTGAGTTCCCGCGGTTGTTGACCAAGAACGAAGCCCAAAAAGTCGCCGTTTTCGCCGCCGACGAAGCGGTTGCCAAGGCCTTCCGGAAGCTGATCGTCGTACCGTACGAGCGGCTGTCTCCCGGTGAGAAGGACCGGGTCCCCGAGTCGGACCGGCCGCACTCGATGGCCCTGGCCGACGGTGTGATCAGCATCGACGTCGCCGCGCCGCAGCGGCTGGACGACGTCATCGAATACGCCAAGGATCTGCTGGAGTTGGTGCGTGACGTCCCGGACCATTCGTGGCGCACCCACGCAACCAGGGACGATGTGGGACCTGGATACGGTGGTCGTTACTTCCGATACCGGCCGCGTCCGCGCGAACAGTGGTGTCGTCTGCTCAGCACGCTCGGCCTGCTGCCCATGATCGTGGTGGCGTTGGCTTTCGGGGTAGCAGAGATAGGGCGATCCCTCGCCTATCTGACCGGCGCGCCGACCCGGATCTTCACCGGTGACGAGCTGCCCGCGATCTTCGCCGAGCGGTACACCTCGCTGCCGAGTTCGCAGCTGTCGGCCAACGTGTACGCCGTGCTCGGAGTGCTGGCGGTGTACATGTTCGGAACGCTGGCGGTGCGACTCGGCCGCTGGGTGGGCATACCGTTGCCTGCACTGCCGCCCAGACTGCGCAGCTACCTGCGCCGCATGGTGTTCGCCCTCGTGGTCGGGGTGTTGCTGCTGGCGATACTCAGCCTCGGCGTCCGTGGCTGGCTGGCGCTGGTCATAGTGCTCGTCATCGATGTCGTAGTGGCCGGACTCCTGCAGTTCGGCGTGTTCGTCGGGCGCCGGCTGAGGAAGCGGAGCACCGACATCGTCGATGTCGGGCTCTTCGCCCTGCTTGCGCTGGCGGCGATGCCCGGGGCCTACCTCCTCGGCAACGCAGCGGCGGTCATGGTGGGTGTGGGGCCGACGGTCGAAGTGACCGTCGTGGACAGGGAGGATCCCTTGGGGGACGATCCCCCCAGCCTTGACGTCACCTACGAGCTCGGCGGCCAACGGAAGGAGAGCACCGGCAAGGAATGGCACGGTGATCGTGACGACGCGCCGCACGAGGGCGACACGCTGACCATGGCGATGGCGCCGCTGTGGCCGCGTGAGCTGTTCTTCGAGCGGTCCGACGCATGGTCGAGGGTCGAAGACGGTCTGCTGGCGATCGCCCTCATCGCCGGTTGCCTCGCCTACGGGATCGCCTTCGGTGGAGGCCGGAAGATGGAGCCCAGCTACATGAAGGACGGCCGGCTGAGGATGCCGCCGGGTGCATCCGATCCGGGCCGTCAGGAAAGCGCCGGCCAGGTTGCCGAGGGACACGAAAGGTCCTCGTGACGATCGCCGGACCGCTAGGGTTGGACGCATGGCCCGCACGCTTCTCGTCGCGCCTGGCCAACGTGGGGCGCTGTCCAGCATTGCCGAAGCACTCGAAGTGGCGGACGACGACACGGTCGTCACGATCGCCCCGGGCACTTACACCGAGCCGGTCCAGGTCCACCGGCGCAAGGTGACGCTGGTGGCACGGGACCGGGGCACAGTGACCCTCGAGGGGCAGGCCGGGGAACCCACCGTGTCGTGCGTCGGGGGAGTGCTCGAACTCAGCGGCATGACGGTGATCGGGTGCGGACGGACCAGCACGACGAATGGGTCGAGCGGGCCGATGCTGCCGTGCGCCGGATGACGCCTGCCGACACCGCCGAGGACGCGGTGTGGGAGGTCGAGAAGCCGGGCGGCCCGGTGATCGCCCGCGACAACCGGGATCAGTACCGGAACGAGCCTCCGGCGGCGTTGGGCAGCGCGTAGCAGACCTCACGGCAGCGAGTGATCGGCCGCGTCGAGCCGGCGGGCGAGACTCCCCAACTTTTCGGCGGGCGCCCCGGTCGAAGTGGGTGTGGGGACGATGACGCAAAGCTCGAGGTGGCTGCGGCCCCGCCGGTTGCCCGGCCGGATCGGCCCGATCGGCGTGGTCCGGCTGGTGCTGGTGCACATGGTGATCGCCGTGGCCATCGTCGCCGCAGCGAACGGCCTCGTTGCCGGTCTGATCGGTGGCACGCTCGCCGCGGTGCTGCTGGCCCTGCTGCTGGGCAGATACAACGGCCGGTGGCTGACCGACACGATCGTGTTGTGGGCGCGCTACCGCCGCCGCGCCGGCCGTGGTGCGCCGACGCCGGACCCTCGGCTGGCGGCCCTGCGGTATCTGTCACCGACGCTGACCGTCCAGAACGTCGCAGGCCCGGACGGTCCACTCGGCGTAGCCGACGACGGGACAGGTTGGTTTGCGGTGCTGGAGCTGCGCAAGCCGCACGGCGACAACGCGACGACTGCGCCGGTGCCGATCACCAGGCTCATGGCAATCGCCGACGACGCCGAGGTGGCGGGAGTTCAGTTCCAGGTCGTCACCCAAACCACGGGCGGTGTGCCGGTGGCATGGGTCGCGGTTCGCGTGGACGCGCGGCAGCTGGCCGAATCGTTCGTCGGCACGCCCGAGTACACCGTGAACGTCCCGGCGGTGATGGCCGAGATGGTTCGCCGCGTCGGCCGGGCGCTCGCTCGGCGCGGTGTTGCGGCGCGGACGCTGGACGCTGATCGCCTGCTGGCGGCGCTGGCTCATTCGTGTGATTTGGCGCCGGGTGGTCAGCCCGCTGCCGAGGAGCGGTGGCGGGAGTGGCGTTCGCGTCGACTGGCGCACACGTGCTTCTGGGTGCGGTCCTGGCCGGATCCACGGCGAGCAGGGGAGCTGTTCGCGGCGATTCGGGCCATGTCCCTGCCGTCGACGAGTATCGGGATCACGGTTGCTCCCCGCGGCAAGGAAGCCGACCTCCGGTGCGTCGTTCGCATCGCGACCCCGCACGCCGGGAACGAGGACGCCACCACCCAGCTCCTGCGCGTCAGTCGAGGCTACGGCGCCGAGATGTTCCGGCTGGACGGTGAGCACGCGCTCGGCGTGTACGCGTCCGCCCCGACGGGAGGAGGAATGGCATGAACGTCGCAGCCACGTCCGTGACCAAGAAGGACGCGCAAGCCGCGAGGACTCCATCGCCGGCCAACGGCACGGTGCAGCCACCCGGTACCGCGCCCACCCAGGCAGGCCACCCGCTGGGCGCCGCACCACCCACCCAGGCGGGCCACCCGCTGGGCGCCGCACCACCCGGACGGGCCGGGGGCACCCGCCGGGGACCGGCTCCGACCACCACGGTCGCTCCGCGCGGCGCCCTGCCATCGGCGCATCCTGGGCGCCTCGGACCGATGCCGACCGGTGCGGGCCGGCCACAGGTGGCTCACCGACCGGCTGCTGGACCGACGGGCCCGGCCCGCGCGGCGCACGGTGCCCGGGCTGCGGCACAAGCAGCCGCTCAGCCGGGTGGCCTGCGGCGGGCGGGCGCACAGCGACAAGCCGCCGCGGCGCCTGCGGTGCCACCGCGGCCGAGCGGGCAACCCCATCAACCTGCCCAACCCCCCGTCGTGCCGGTTGCCGCCGCGCGCTGTACCGGGCTGCCGCCACTGTCGGTGGGGCATCACCTCGCCTCGCGCGAAGAGCTCGGCCACCTTCAGCTCACCGCGACGACCTACGGCCTCACGCTGGGCAAGGACGAAAGGGGAGTAGCGGTTCCGCTACCGGTACTCGTGCCCACTCCGACATCGGTGGCGTTGATCGGGGGCTGGTGGGCGGCGCGATACGTCGCGATGCGGGCGTTGGCGTTCGGAGCACGCGTCGTAGTGTTCACCGACCAGCCTGCGGGCTGGCATGACCTGGCCGAACATGTCACTGGCCGCATCGATCGAGTGGTGGTCGTTCCTCCGGCAGCACGCCCTGACGTGCCTGGCACCGCGGAGCGACCGGTGCTCTTGGTGCACGACGTCAACCACGCCCGGAGCTGGGAGTACGCACGGCCCTCGTCATGGCAGACGCGGGTGTCGGTGATCGACGTGTTGACTCCGGAACGAGCGCAGCTCCTCCACCACGCCGACATCATCGTGATGCAACGCCTGCAACCCAGCGAGGCGTCGGTCGTGGCGGGTGCACTGGGCATGGTTCAGGAAACGGTCAGCCGGCTGCAGCATGTCGGAGCCGAGGAACTTGCGGTGCTGGTGAAACCGGCGGCCCGGCACTTGGTGCGGGTCGACCTGACACCGAGGGAAAGCACGGTGCTGTGCCGGCCGGGACGCTACTGACCGGTGGCGCAGGGAACGGCGGGGACCGGCACCCGGGTCGACGTCACCCAGGATCTGCTGACCGGTGGCGCAGGGAGCGGCGGCCACGGTGGTGGTTGCTGTGTTTCCGGGAGCTGAACCGGCGAATCAGTTGGCCAGCAGGAAGGTACTCCGTTCGTGGTCGCTGAGTGGCCGGGTGATGCGCTCGCTGGTCACGAACGAAGCCCCCTGACCCTGCTGGCCAGGGGGCTTCGTTGGGTGGTGCGCGATGCTGGGATCGAACCAGCGACCTCTTCGGTGTGAACGAAGCGCTCTCCCGCTGAGCTAATCGCGCTTGTGTCGCCGTCGGACTCGTCGGTGCCGACTGCATGGAGAACTTTACCCGACGCCGTTCGGGGACTGCACGAAGGGTCCCCCTTTGCCGATCACGAGGAGCTTCGATCACGACACCGTGCGCACACGGGCCAGGTCAGCGGGGTTGTCGATAACAAATGTGTGACCTTCGTCTTGCGGCATTCGCGCGACATCTCTTTTGCATGTGCATCTTCCCGAGCACTATGGAGCGGACGCTGCCGCAGCACCTCTGCCCGGACGGGTGAGGCAAAGCCGACCATACGGGTGATACCTGCGGCCGAAGTGGGCCAACCAGGAATAGGTCGCGTCATAGCTGTGTACGCAGGTCGTTAGCACGACCGGGAAGGGGACGAAGGGTAGAGACGATGCGCAACGACCACGTGACGCTCCGCTCGACCGCGGTGTTCGACCTGCTCGCTCCGCGGGCGCCAGCTGTTCCGGTCAAGGTGGAGCTGCGCTACGACACGCGTGACCCGTACGCGGTCGTGGCGGCGTTCCGCACCGGGAAGGCCGGCTGGGTGGAATGGGTCTTTGCGCGTGACCTGCTCGCCGACGGCCTGCTGGCCGACTCCGGCGAGGGCGACGTCCGGATCCGTCCCTCCGTCGAGGACCCGGAGTCGGTGTTCATCGAGCTGAACTCGCCGTCCGGGCACGCCATGTTCGAAGCCTCCGCGCAGGAGCTGGCGGACTTCCTCGACCGCACCTACGACGTGGTGCTCCCGGGCAACGAGCACCTGTGGGTCGACGTGGACGACGCGCTGACCCACCTCATCCCCCACGACCTGGCCTGAAGGTCATTTCCCCGACCCCGGTGCGTGCGGCCTCCACGGCGTCGGCTAAAGTGTTGGACACAACCACCACGGAGCACCCGAGGTGGCACAATGCGGATGTAGCGCAGTTGGTAGCGCATCACCTTGCCAAGGTGAGGGTCGCGGGTTCGAGTCCCGTCATCCGCTCGGCGATGGCTTTTGCTCAGGCCGACGCGGTGGAGTGGCCGAGAGGATAGGCAGCGGCCTGCAAAGCCGTCTACACGGGTTCGAGTCCCGTCTCCACCTCGCGCGATTAGCTCAGCGGGAGAGCGCTACCTTGACACGGTAGAGGTCACTGGTTCGATCCCAGTATCGCGCACCAGCGTTTCCGCAAGTCAGGCCCGGTTTTGCCGGGCCTTTCGCATGCGTGCCCCGACGTGCCCCATTGGATTGGTCGGGCGGGGCAGGACCTGTGATGATCATGTCTCGTAACGTTCCTGTCACACCTTGAACCTCGAGGCAGCAAGTCTCCATAAGGGTGGGACGAGCGGCGTCTCCGGCTCCGGACGCAGCGCGCGGAGTGACCTGCGCCACGTCTCCGGGTATGTCCGGTCGGCCGTACCGCGGGCGTGGGCCCGACGCAACCACGTGGTCACCACACCGCCAGCCGACTGGCTGCCGGGGCCCGCGCCGCAGCACTTTCACCGACGTCAAGTCGCCGGGGGAGTCGGGGCTGCCGCCCGACGAGCTGTTCCTGCAGCTGCTGCGTGAGCGCGGCGGAGATCGAAGAGTGGGTCAACGAAACGACCATCGAGTTCGGCAAGCTCGCGTGCGAGTGGCTCGAGGAGGGCTTGTTGCTGGGCGACGTGGCCGCCCGCTACGAGGAATCATTCCGGGACGAGGGCGCGATGTCCGTTGTCACAGGGGGCCGCTGTGTTCTGCCTGAAAACGTGCGCTGAGCGAAGCGACGGTCCTTGGGGCGGTGAATCGGCCTGCGCAGGTCACGAGGCCGCCAGACCACTACCTGATCAGGCAGTAGCCTGAGTTGGATCAGGCGTAGCCCTAGACATGAGGCCCCTCTCCCCGCGCGCAGGGAGAGGGGCCCAGGTCACTGTGTCGACCGTTCAGGTCAGGTCGTCGAACTCGCCCGCCTTGACCCCCTGCACGAAGGCCGCGATCTCGGCCTTGGTGAAGGCCAGGCGAGGTCCGTCGGGGTCCTTCGAGTCGCGCATGAGGATGTGACCGTCCTCGGCCTTGCGCAGCTCGACGCAGTCGGAGTCCGGGCCGCTGAAGCTAGACTTGCGCCACTCGCTGCTCATCTGCTGATCCTTCCACTTCTTCCTTGAGCCGCTCGATCAAACGCATCGATTCTGTCTCACCGAGTGCGACAGCATTCAGCTGGGACAGCACCCCGAGATAGATGCCCGTATGTTCTTCGGTGTCGAGAAACACGGTGCCGCGCAAGTTCTCGACATCCACGACTGGTTGCCACTCGTCGAACTCCAGCACGCTGAAGGGGCCGAGCAATGCGCCTCGCGCATCTGCTTCGGGGAGCACGACCCGCAGGGTGATGTTGTCCTGTTGCCCGATGTTGAGGAGCGCCGCGAGTTGGCGAGCCAGTATCTCCCTACTGCCGACCGTTGCTTTGAGCGCGGTCAGCCCAAGGAAAACCCGATATTCCACATCGCCTTTCAAGATCTGCTGGCGACGCACTCGCACAGTCAGCCGGGCTTCTATGTCTGCCGTATCGAGGTTCGGATCGAACCCGATCGCGGAGCGCGCGTAGTCCATGGTCTGTAGCAGGCCAGGGATCAGCAACGGTGCCCACTCGGTGATCTTCTGGGCGTCGTTCTCGTAGTCCGCAAGGGCTCCCATCGTCTTCGTGACACCCGCGAGCTCCCACCAGCCGGGTTCGTCGAGCGAGCGCACGGTGGCGAGAATGCGGTCGCGCCGGTCACCGGTGACGCGGTACAGGCCGAGCAGACCCGAAATCTCTTCGGGGTTGTACGGACCCTGGCCCTTCTCGATCCGGTGCAGACGATTGAAGTCCCAGCCCACCCCTTTGGCGGCATCCCGCAGGCTCAGACCGGCTGATTCACGACTCTGACGTAGTGCCGCCCCCAGGCGCTTGGCCTTCACCTTCGACTTCGCCATTCAATCCTCCGTCTGGGTGAACTGCGACCCGTTTCAATTGCTGATACAGGCTGTCGGAGCGAACTCTAGCAGCCGTTGTTCACAAACAGACTGCGATCACTGAAACACGGAGGGACACAGCATGCAAGCCCCGACCCTGCAGCTGGCTAGCCGACCGTGTTTCACCTGCGCACCTGATTCGACGGATCGGGTGAGCGCAACCGCGGCACCCCCGCAGGTGAATCCCCGCCCCCTGCGGGGAGTGCCGCCCTCCACACCAGCCGTCGCCGCGACCCCACGGCACGTCGTGGTTGATCGCAGCAGCGGCGGTTCCCGGATGAACGATCTTGCCCTGCTGGCTGCGCCGATCACGACTCGTCAGCCGGGGTATTCGGCCACTGAGGTGAGTCAACGATGACCTTCACGCTGGTGTTCTTGCTGATCGCCGGAATGGCGTATGTGCCGTTTCTGGTGCGCTGGTATCGCCATCAGGCCAGGCTCGAGGGCACACCCCGCCCGCCGGTTCGCCCCATCTTGGACGTGGGTCGGCACAGCGAGGAGTACTCCCGGTTGATCGCCCACCCGCTCACCGTCGAGCAGGCGCAACGGAAGATCGCGCCCGGCATGGGCGGGATGTCGTCGAGATTGCGGGACGTGGCATGACCGGGCTGATCGGCGAATCCGAGGAAGAGCGCGCAGCCATCGACGCTCTGCGGCGCATCACCGCAGCCGGGTTCAAATCCTCCGGAGACAGTGTGCCGGGGCGGGTGATGGGCAAGCGCCGCGGTGACGGCGTTATCGACACCTATGTGGTGTTCGACGTCGACACCGCGTTCGCCGGCCGCTACTTGATCGACGACCACGGTGAGGTGGTGGCGGACCCGGTGTGGTTCTACTTCGGTCCGGTCGCTGCGGCGATCACCGCGCTGCTGAAGCTGTCGCCCCACGGCAGCGAGCACGCGCCGAAACACCCCCTGTCCGGTGCGCCCGCGCAGTTCCAATTCCCCCCGTTTTCCCGCGTCGAACACAGCAACTGAGGAGAGGAAGGGTTGATGACCGCCGCAACGATCGATGCCCCGAGTAGCCGGGTGGCCGCGCCGCTGGAATTTGTGTGGTTGGAGATCACCGGCAAGTGCCAGTTCCACTGCACGCACTGTTTCGCCCGCAGCGGGCCACAGGGCTCCCATGGCTCGATGACCGCCGACGACTGGAAACGGGTCCTGGACCAGGTCGCCGCTACCGGTGTGCGCCTGGTGCAGTTCATCGGCGGCGAACCAACGCTGCACCCGGCGCTGCCCGCGCTGGTCGAGTACGCGCTCACGCTGGGGCTGCGGGTGGAGGTGTTCAGCAACCTCGGGCATGTGACTGACGAGCTGTGGGAAGTGTTCCGACGGCCAGGGGTGTCGCTGGCGACGTCGTACTACAGCGGCAACCCGGACGAGCACACCATGATCACCCAGCGCCCCGCCTCGTACGAGCAGACCCGTCGCAACATCGCACGCGCGGTGCAGTACCAGATCCCAATCCGGGTGGGCATCATCAAGGTGCTCGACGAGCAGGACATCGAGGGTGCACGCGCTGATCTCCTCGCCCTTGGTGTACCAGAGCAGGCGATCGGGTTCGACAACGTACGCGCCCTGGGGCGCGCGGCTGGGATCGCGCCGCGGCATACCCCGCTGGGTGGTTGCGACGCGGGCGAGCTGTGTGGTGGATGTGGCGATGGCAAGCTCGCGGTCATGCCGGATGGCTCCGTGACCCCGTGTGTGATGGCCCGCGATCTGGAGTTGGGCACCGTGACGACGCACAGCATCACCGAGATCGCCGAGCTGTTGCCCCATGCCCGCCAGCGTCTGATCGCGCTCGGCATGCCCGAGCGCCAGCGAACCGGGTGCCGACCGGGTGGCAGCGGCGAGAATTGCTACCCGGAGAACGAAGCCTTCGGTGCGGGATGTCGACCCGGTGGTGGCGGCACCAACTGCTACCCGGAGAACGAGGCGGTGCGGAGGGCGTGACCAACAGCGAGTCGGCCGAGCGGCTGGAGGCGACATTTCGCCGCTGGCTGCTCGGCCACCGCGACCGCGCCGCCAAGCGGCTCGGGTTGACGGTAATCGGCGAGCCTCAGTTCGGCGTCGGGCTGCGCTCGGTCAGCGGTCTGTGCCGCACCAGCGGCGGGGAGCCGCGCTGGCTGCGCGTCGGGGCGGAGCTGGCCAGCGACGTGCGCGCGTTTCCGCTCGTATGGACCGGGATCGCCGAATCCAATGCGGTGCGGGGCGTACCCAAACCGTACGTGCTGGCCTCGACCGACTACACCGATGAGTTCAACGGCCTGCAGTTCTGCGTACGCGCCGACGCCATGACCGTCATCGACGGCCAGCCGATCTCCTCCAGCCGGGTGCTGCGACACCCGGTGGATCTGCCCGACCAGTGGTGGCGCGACTTGCGGAGCGCGCTCGACACGCTGCGCGCCACACCGACCGACCGCGTCAAGAAGAACCCAGCCGCGGATGCCCGCATCCGCAAAGTGCTCGGCTTCGACCTGGTCATCCCGCAGCAGGAGACCGTGCACGGTGACTTGCACTGGGCCAACCTCTACCAGCCGCTGGCCATTCTGGACTGGGAACTGTGGGGCCGCGGCCCCGCCGGCGCGGACGCCGCCAAGCTGTACTGCCTGTCGCTGCTGATGCCCGAGGTCGCCTACAAGGTCTATGAGGTCTTCGAGGACCAGCTGGCCAGCGACACCGGCCGGTTGACGCTGCTGCACGTGGCGGCCAAGCTGCTGCAACCCGCGAAGCAAGAGTTTCCCGACCTGATCGACCCACTGCACGACCTCATCCGCACGCTGCTGTGAGCAGCACGCACCCCATTTATGGGTGCACACAGAGTGCTCACTCCGTTACACGTAGATAAGATCCGTTTCGGTAGGGGAGGGACCATGGGGAAACACGGCAAAGACAAGATCGAAGCCGACGGTCAGGGCACCTACGACCCGGACAAGACCAAACCGGTGGAAGAAGCCGGCGGCGGTCGGCACGACAAGGACGATCGAGGCGGCCGGTGACCGACTGGCAACACCTTCTGGCCGAGGTCCCACGCGCCGACTTCATCCCCGACGACATCTGGGATGCGCAGCTGCGCCCGATCTCGCGTCGCACCAATCCGGCGGAGTGGGAAAAGCTCGTCGCAGACAACTCCTTCGTGATCACACAGGTCAACAACGGCGAAGGTGGCGAGCCCCGGTTCGCGTCGAGTTCCTGCTCGATGCCGTCCGTCGTGGCCGAGATGCTCGACGCCCTCGACCTCCAACCCGACCACCATGTGCTCGAGATCGGCACCGGCACCGGCTGGAACGCTGCGCTGCTGTCCCGGCGAGCGGCGTCCGTGGTCAGTGTCGAAGTCGATCCCGCGATCGCTGAGCAGGCGCGTCAGAACCTCGAGCGCACCGGGCACGACGTCACCGTCGTCACCGGTGACGGTCTCCAGGGCTTCGCCGAACGCAGCCCCTACGACCGGGTCATCTCCACCGCGGCCGTGCGGGAAGTGGTGCCGCCAGCCTGGTTCGAGCAAACCAAGGCCGGGGGCGTCCTGGTCACCCCGTGGGGCACCGACTGGCTCAACGGAGTCCTGCTCACCCTGCGCGTCGACCCCACCCGGGCAGTCGCCGACGGCCGCTTCTCCGGCGACATCGCGTTCATGCGTATCCGCAGCCAGCGCGCCACGCTCTTCAGCTGGCAGCCCAGCGAAGCCGAGATCGCCGACGCCGACGTGAGCAAGTCACAAAGCCATGGCGGCGATTTCGACCGCATCTTCAACCCACGCCGCGGCGGCTTCGCGCTCGGCGCACGCCTGCAATCGATGTACGCCTGGATCGACTGGGACGCCGAAGGCGAACGCCGGCACGTCGTCGAACTCGACGACGGAGCCACGAAGTCCTTCGCCCGCGTCCACGCCGACCTCACCAGTAGCAAGCCATGGACGGTACGTCAGCTCGGCCCGCGCCGACTCTGGGACGAAGTCGAAGCCGCCTACGACTGGTGGCACGACAACGGCGAACCCGGCATGGATCGTTTCGGCATGAGCTGCACCCCGTTCACTCAATGGCTGTGGCTGGACACCGACGAGAACATCGTGCGGGAGCTGACCAGGTTCGACCCGCAACCTAAGCGAGGCTGATAGCAGACCTTGTCTGACCGCCGCACTCGATGCCCCTGGGGTGCGAGCCGCGCCCGAACGCTCCATTGCACGGGGTTGATTGCTTTCGAGGGATTGCACGGGATTGATTGCTCCGAGGGCGCAGGTCACGCCTCACACCCAACGGCGGCGGGGACCACGCGACCGCGACATGTGCGCTGAGCGGAACAGGGGAAGTCTCGAGGATGCCTGGGAATCGATCGTGCGATGGCGACGTAGAGAGACCGTCCGACCCGGTGTCGTCTTACGGCCAGGGCTGCAGGCGCTGACCGGTTGCGAAACGGCCGGCGGGTGAGCATCCCTTGGGCCGTTTCGCTTTTGCCACGGCATGCCGGACCCCGTGTCGCGTGTTGTGCGCTTGCTGTGCCGGCGGAGGCTGCCGGGGCCTGCGGGCGGGTGTTCCGCGATGGACGGATGAGGTCCGACGCGAGAGGCTGGGCGGACACACCGCCAAACCCGAGGGGTACTCATGGATCAGCAAGCGGTCGACCAAGTCCTTGCCCGCCCGTACAGCCAGGAGCTGCTGGCCCGCGACCTGGCCAGGCTGGCGTTCGTCGCCCTGGACGGAACGCCGCGTGCCATCCCGATCGGCATCCACTGGAACGGCACGGAAATCGTCATGTGCACCGCGACGAACGCGCGGAAACTCGCCGCGCTGCGCCGCAATCCCGCGGTCGCATTGACCATCGACACCGAATCCCATCCACCCAAGGTCCTGCTGCTGCGCGGCGATGCCGAACTCGACGAGGTCGAGGGCATCCCGGAGGAGTACCTGCAGATGAACGGCACGTACCGGATGACACCGGAGCAGCGGGCCGAGTGGGAACGGAACGTCGAAGCGCTCTACGACGGCATGGTGCGGATCGTGGTGAAGCCGACCTGGGCGAAGCTGATCGACTTCGAGACGACGTTGCCGACCGCGATCGAGGAACTCATGCGGCAGAAGGCCTCGGAGGCGGCCCGGTGACCGCGAGCGTGCGTATGGACAACGTCGCCGTGGTGGTCGACGACCTCGAGATGGCGAAGGCGTTCTTCGGCGCTCTGGGCCTGGAGCTGGAGGGCGAGGCGACGGTGGAAGGCAACGTCGTCGATCGCGTCGTCGGGCTGGACGGTGTGCGGTCGGCCATCGCGATGATGCGGACCCCGGACGGTCACGGCCGGATCGAGTTGACCGAATATCTCTCGCCGCCCGCTGTCGACGGCGGCTCGACGCCGGTGAACGTGCTGGGCGGTCACCGGGTCATGTTCGCCGTCGACGACATCGACGTCGCCCTCGACCGGCTGCGGCCGCATGGCGCCGAGCTCATCGGCGACGTCGTGCGGTACGGAAACCACCAGCTGTGCTACGTCCGAGGCCCGGCGGGCATTGCCGTCGCCTTGGCCGCGGCAACCGGGGGAGAGTGAACGCGGAGTCGTCTACGCGGAGGACGGCCCCAACCTGATGTCCCCGTCAGCGGTCGTTGCAGTCGAAGCCGGACAGAGCAGCACCCGCTCGGTCCGGCGAGGCAACGACACGCGAGGACCGACGGGGAGCAGCCATGACGACTCCGCACCACCCGGACCGCCCTGACGTATCGCAGCACCACAGCGGCCCCTACGGGCGGCAGCATTACCCGCCGACGGGCGGTTTCCCAGTCGGCGGCTGTCCACCGCAGCCCCCGAAGAAGAAATCCGGCACCGCTGTGATGGTCGGCATCATCGCCGTGGTGGCGGTCGTCCTGGGCACGCTCGGCATCACCGGATTCGTCGCCCCCGGCTTCCTTCTTTCCGGCGACGAGGAAGCGGCCAGTGGCTCCGTCGCCCCGACGAAACCCGAGGACCCGAAGGCGGCGGCGAAGGAGCTCGCCGAACAGATCGTCGCCGGATATCACGCCCGCGACCGCGGCAAGCTGGAAAAGCTGCGGTGTCCGGGGGAGGACGCCGTGTTGACGTCCATCATCTCGGACGCGACGGACGTCGAGTCGGTCGAGCTGACCGGTGAGGTTCGCCTGGTCGGTGACGCCGAGGCCGAGGCCGACATGTCCATGATCTGGGTGACCATCCGACGCTCCCTCACCCTCAAGCTGACCAAGCAGGGTGACGGCTGGTGCTGGAGCGGCGTCGAACTGCACCGGACCGAGAAGGCCCCCACCACCCAGCCGGACGTGCCCGGCTTGCCGACGCTGCCCGGGATGCCCGACAGCGAGGAGGTCGAGCGGGAGGCACGGAAGTTGACCGAGGACTTCGCCGAGCAGGTCAACAACGGCGACAAGCCAGGTGCCCTGGCGCTGACCTGCGAGAAGACCGCGGTACAGCCGCTGGTCGAGATCATCATGGACCGGCAGCCGCGCATCGAACTCGGTGCGACGACCGCGACCGGCCTGGGCGCGAGCACCGAGATCACCGGTTCGCGGGCGGACAACCCCCGGGCGAGCGGGTCGATCCATGTGATGACCGAGGACGAGGGTGCGACGTGGTGCGTGGCCTCGTTCTTCTTCCGGTGATGGGCGATCGCGCCCGGCCTCCGCGCCACGCACCTTGCTCCACCGCGACCGTGAGCCACGCAACCGGCTCCCCAAGCGGCACGACGACCTGCCGCCGTCTCGCCCAACGCGGCTGCCAACTCCGGTCCAGCGCCCGGGTCGCCATTCGGCCTAACCCGGGCGCTCGCCGTTGACCATGCATAACGGCTTCCGTAGCTTTCCGGTCTCGAATTGATAACGCCGACCCGTAGGAGTGAGGCACCACCATGCGCAAGACCTTCGCCGCGGCGTCCGCGCTGGCCCTGATCGCCATCGCGACGGGCGTGGCGGTCGCGACCGAAGCGCCCGAGGACGCCGCCACCACCGTGGCCGCGCAGAAGTGCGCCGACCCGGTGCAGACCTGGTCCACGGACGACGGCGGCGGGCCCATCGACGGCAACGGGGAGGGCGACGGCAAGGACTATTACGGTGGCCCGAACGTGTGGAACGACAACGGGACCGTGTCGCACAACATGGCCGTCTGCTCGTTCAGTTCCTGGTATGTGGAGGCCGCTGCGACCGACGCCGGCGACGGGGCCGTGCTGAGCTACCCGAACGTCCACAAGGACTGGCACGACTGGAACAGTGGCGCGGAGCCGAGCCTCGACTCGTTCGAGCGCATTCCCACCCGCTTCGCTCACGAGGCCCCGGACGTGGGTGCGTGGAACTTCGCCTACGACGTGTGGATCAACGGTGTGGGCAACGGCCCGGGGACAACCGAGCTGATGATCTGGACCCAGTACCAGGATCAGCGCCCGGCCGGTGACCTGCGTGACACGGTCACCGTCGGTGACACCGAGTGGGAGCTGTGGGCGACCGACGACGACGAGATCGTGTCGTTCGTGGCGACGGAGCCGATGACCTCGGGCGAACTGGACATCAAGCAGTTCACCGACCACCTGGTCTCGTCCGGCATGCTCAAGGACGGCTCCACTCTCGGCCAGATCGGCTACGGCGTCGAGATCGTCGACACTGCGGGCCAGCAGCGGTTCGACGTGACCGACTTCCAGGTCGACGCCTACTGATCAGCGGTGGCCGTCCCGCCGCGCGATGCCGATCGGGCGGCATACGTCAAGGCAGGTACGTCTCTCAGGGCGCCGGCTGGTCCTCGCACCAGCCGGCGCCGCCGCACGGACCGGTTCGCGGCGGGTCTGTCGCTGAGCCGCCGTCGGTCAGCGATACGGATCGTGGGCGCGCCGGATTCTTCGAACGCAGCCGGGTCGGCCCGCAGCCGCTCGGACTCCTCCTTGCTGATCTCGGCGGACAGCTCCTTGTCGACCGGCTCCCCGCTGAGCCACTTCAGCACCTAGCGGCCGCCTTCGTGGATGGCTCACCAGCCGTGGCCGCCGTGGTGTCGTCGCTGGGTGGCGGCCCGGAGACCACGTGCTCTCCGAACGAGCAAGTCATGAACTCACTTCCCAATGTCGATCTGTGAACGGGGTGCCCTTGGGCAGTTCGACGGTCGCTTCCGGCAACCCCGCGGCGCTGGTACTCGTTGCCCTGGCTCGCTGTCGCCGGGATGGGCGGGTTCTCCACGTGCTCCGGCTCGATGGAAGCCACGATGGTGTCCTGTTCGGTCAGCGTGCCCTCGGGCAGGCCGAGTTCGTTCTCGGCTCTGCCCGGCCGCAGGCACACTAGCCACGGCTGCTCGGGGCTCATAGGCACCTCGTGGCTGTGTGGGGTAGTGCGTGGGGTAGTGCGCGGGCAGGGTTGAGGAGCACGCCGTCCCCGGGCGTCAGCCGTCTCGCTGCACTTCGCGCCGCACCATCGTGGTGAATTCCTCGACGGCCGCGTCCGCGGCCGCACGGTCCCCGGTCAGAGCCATCTCGAACAGCACGCCGCGCCCGACCGCGAGCGACAGCCTGGCCAGCCGAGCGGCCCGATCCGGGCTGGTCACCCGCTGGAAAGCCTGCGTGAAGCCGGTCAGCCAGGCGTCCGTCAGCACCGTCCGCAAACTCTCCGCGTACGGCTTGCGATACATCGCGTGCGACGACAACTCGAAGAACAACGGCGCGAACACCGCCGACGTGTCGGCGACGTGCCGCCAATAGCGGGCGCCGGCGTCGAACGGGTCGGAAGCTTCCGCGATGAACCGGTGCAGCGTCTCCCGCTCCGCCGCGCACACCCGTTCGATCACCGCGGACAGCAGCTGGTCGCGGGAGCCGAAGTGGTAGTGGAGCATGCGATTGCTGGTGCCGACACCTGCGGCGAGCGTGCGCATGCTGGTGTCCAGCACGCCGTGCTGCATGAACCACTCGACGATCTTGGTCAGCAGTACGTCCCGGGGGTGTTCAGTCCGTTCCTTCGCCATCCTCGGCCGCCTGTGCGATGTGCTCTGCCTCCGATGAGACATACCGTCGCGCCTTGCGGCCCAGCAACAGGGTGGAGATCCGGGCCAACGGGCCGGTCCAGTCCAGGGTGAGCACGATCCGCGTCCCGTCCGCAGTGGGTTCGACCCGGTGGGAGGCCGTCGTCACCACGCCGGGGGCCTGGGACTGCCAGGTGAACAGCTTGCCGGGCTCCCAGTCGGTGATCTGGTAGACGGCCTTGGGCAGACCGGGCTGCCGCACGTCGAACTTCGTCCCGATGCCGATCGGGCCGGTGCCGTCCAGGCGGGTGATCTGGTTGAACGTCGGCAGCAGGGCGGGCCACTTCTCGATGTCGCTGAGCAGCGCCCAGACGCGCTCGGGTGCCGCCTTGGCGGTGCGAGTCACTTCGATCATGTAACAAATGTTACATCCGGGGTGGGCATGGTCCCAAGATTCGGTGAGATCGGCACGCGCCCGCAGCAGGCGACCCCTAGAATCAGTGCCGATCTCACGCGCGGAGTACCGCGCCCGCCGAACCTGGGGTGCCGATGAGCCATCCGTACGGGCAGCCGCAGAGCCCGTATTCACAGGGACCGCAGCAGCCATACGGGCCACCGCAGGCGTACGGCCCGCAGGGCCCGCAGGGATATGGCCCGCCCGGTTACGGTCCGCCCGGCCAGGTGCCCCCGCCCGGTTACGGGGGCCCGCCGCCTCGCAAGAGCAACCCCGGGCTCATCGTGGGCATCGTCAGCGCCGTCGTCGTGCTCGCTGTCCTCGGCATCACCGGGTTCGTCGCTCCGGGCTTCTTCCTGTCCGACGACGGGGACAGCAGCGCAAGTAGCGGCAGCGGTGACAACACCAGCCAAGGCAGCGGCGGCAGCGGTGACAACGGCAGTGGAGGCGCCGCGGGACAGGATGCCGGCGGAGCGCAAGCGGTGGCCGATTCACTGATCTCTGCGCTGGTATCGCACGACACCAACACCCTCAACCAACTGGGCTGCCCGGACATCAGTGCTGGCGCGCTCGACTTGATCGAGGATTCCGGTGACGTCAGCACGGCGCAGTTGTCCGGCGAGGTGCGAGAGACCGGTGACCGGGCCGAGGCACCGTTCACAGCCGTCAGCGCGTTCGATGGCAGCACGGGAAACTTCGTCGCCATCCTCGCCAAGCGGGCTGACGGCTGGTGCTGGCAGGACCTGCTGTATCCGGAGGACCTTCGCGGCGGACCCACCGGCTGACCCGGGGCCGGAAGCCGGCACGAGCGGCCTGCAGGGCAGAGGGCAGGTTCCGAGGTGTCCGCGGGGCACAAACGGGTGCCGTCTCCCGCTCGTCTGCCGTCGTCCGTCGGCACTGGCTGGAGCGCTGACCGCGACGCCACCAGGTGTCGCATGCTGGGCGCGCACGCAGCCGCTCGACCAGGTTGGTCGTGGGCCGCAGCATCGCCCAGACGACGAGCGCGGCGGTTGCGCTCCCGACGGTGAGGCCGGCGATCACGTCGTGGACGTAGTGCACGCCGACCACTACTCGCGAAGCCGCAACCGCGATGGCCACCAGCGCGGCCGGGATCGCCAGCCTTGCCCATGCGCACGCGACGCCCACCGCGCATGCCCCGGCCAGCGCGGCATGGTTGCTGGGAAACGACCAGTCACCGGTGGGCGGGCACTCGATCACCGCGCGGACGACCAGTGCTTGGCACGGCCGTTCGGCGGCCGCCAGGAGCTTGATGCCCGAGCTGATCACGTACGCGGCCAGCACTCCAACTGGAGCGAGCATGGCGCGCGCCATGCGCTGCGCCGGAAGCTGCCGCGCCCGCCACCAGCACAGCAGAACACCCGCATAGAGCACACCGACGCCTGCATCGGTGAAGAGCGCAGCGAACGACTCCCACCACCCCGGCCCGGCCGCCTGCAGTTGGTTCTCCGTCATCCGCACCTCGATCCTCGCCCCGACGGTAACCGGGCAGCACATCACCCGGACCGGTACGCCCTCGCGCCATCGCATCCCTCGCTCCGGTGCACTTCACGCGGCTTCTGAGAGATCTCTGTGAATGTGGCTGCCCACGGCCCGGCGTGGGCGAAACTGGTGCCCATGGGGCGCAAGGTGCTGGTGGTCGACGACGAGACGTACCTGGCCGAACTGGTCGCGACCGCGTTGCGGTACGAGGGCTTCGAGACGCAGATCGCGGGCACCGGCAAAGGCGCCCTGGACGGTGTGGCGAGCTTCCGTCCGGACCTCGTGGTGCTCGACGTGATGCTGCCGGACATGTCCGGGGTGGAGGCGTGCCGCCGGCTCCGGGCGACCGGCCAGCAGGTGCCGGTGGTGTTCCTGACCGCGCGGGACGCCACCGAGGACAAGATCACCGGCCTCACCGTCGGCGGTGACGACTACCTGACCAAGCCGTTCAGCCTGGGCGAACTGATCGCGCGGGTCCGCGCCGTGCTCAAGCGCACCGCCCCGCGCGACGACGACCGGCTGACCTTCGCCGATCTGGAACTCGACGACGCCGCGCACGAGGTCCGCAGGAACGGACAGCGCATCGATCTGACCCCCACCGAGTTCGCGCTGCTGCGCTATCTGCTGGCCAACGCGGGCCGGGTGCTGACGAAGCGGCAGATCCTCGACCACGTCTGGGAGTACGACTTCGGCGGCAACGACGGCGTCGTGCAGACCTACATCTCGTACCTACGCCGCAAGATCGACGCCGGCCGCACGCCGCTCATCCACACGGTGCCACGTGTCGGATACGTGCTGCGGCTGCCGGAAGGCCATCGGCCGTGAGCCTGCGTGCCAGGCTGATCCTCATCGTGGTCGGCCTGTCGGTGCTGGGGATCGGCCTGGCCGTCGGCGCGACCTTCGGTGCCGTGCAGGATTTCGACGGCGACGTGGCGGAGCTCGACCCGGCCGCGTACGAAGAGCTGACCAGCCGGGTGGCCGCCGTCGCCATCGTGTCCGGGGTAGGAGCCGTGGTCGCGATGGGCTTGCTCTCCGCGATCGCCCTCCGGCGCGGCCTCCGCCCGCTGGAGCGCATCGCCGAAACGGCGGGACGCATCGGTGCAGGGGAGTTGTCGCACCGCATGCCGCAGGAAGCCCCGGGTACGGAAGTGGGCGTGGTCAGCGACGCGCTCAACCGCATGCTTGCCGAACTGGAGAAGGCGTTCGCCGAACGCACCGCGGCCGAGCAACGACTGCGCCGCTTCGTCGCGGACGCCTCGCACGAGCTGCGCACGCCCGTGGCCACGATCGGCGGCTACGCCGAGCTGTACCGGCGGGGCGGGGCCGAGCACCCGGAAGACCTGGCGAAGATCCTGGCGAGGATCGAGTCGGAGGCCTGGCGCATGGGTGTCCTGGTCGACGAGCTGTTGCTGCTGGCCCGCCTGGACGAGGGCCGTCCCCTGGAGCGGGCGCCCGTGGACCTGGCCGAGGTCGCGGCCGACGCGGTCGCCGCCGCGCAAGCCAGGGACGACCGCCGGACGTGGTCGCTGCACGCCGATCCGCAGGCCGTGGTGACCGGTGATGCGGCGCGGCTCCGGCAGGTGATCGACAACCTGCTGACCAACGTCGAACGGCACGCCGACCCGGGGCCGGCGAGCGTGCTGGTGCGGTGCGACGGCGACGACGTCGTCGTCGAGGTGCAAGACAGCGGGCCCGGCATGCCACCGGAGCAGGCCGGCCGGGTGCTCGAGCGCTTCTACCGCGTCGATCCCTCGCGCTCCAGGGCCACCGGGGGACACGGCCTCGGACTGTCGATCGTCGATGCCGTGGTGCGTGCCCATGCGGGCGCGGTCGTGGTGCGGTCCGAGCCGGGCACCGGCACCACGGTCCGGATCCGGCTGCCGCGCCGGGGCCGATTCTGAGCGTTCTCACAGAGCGATCGCAGCGCGCTGGAAGACCGGCTTGATCGACTGAGGGTGTTCCGGATTCCCGCGTTGGAAAGGACCCACGATGAAGCGTCGAGTTCTTGCCGTCGGGGCCGTCGCCGTGATGGCCCTCGGTACGGCGGCGACGGTCGCATTCGCCGACGACCCGAGCCCGCGCGCGACCAAGCATGCACAGCAGCTCACCTGCACGGCCTACCGCCTGCCGGTGCAGCACCAGGGCGCCGAGCACCACCTCTACGCCGAGCTGTGCCACCGCGGTTCGCTGCGATCGAGCACACCGGTGCAGGTTCTGCTGCACGGTGGCGGCTACGACCACCGCTACTGGGACTGGCCCTACCGTCCGCAGACCTACTCCTACGTCGAGTACGCCACCAAGCACGGCTTCGCCACGGTGAACCTCGACCGGCTCGGCTACGGCGCGAGCGACCATCCGGACGGTGCCACCCTCGACTTCGACGCCGGTGGAGACGCTGTGCACCAGGTCGTCGAGCATCTGCGGAACGGCACCCTGGGCCCACGGTTCGACACGATCGTGCTCAACGGTCACTCGATGGGCGGCATCGTCGCCGAGCGTGCCGCCGAGCGCGGTGGCGTCGACGCCGTCATCGTCAGCGGGATACCGCTGCACACCGACGACGAGGACGAGGGTGCAGGCGGCCCGGACGACGAGGGCGGTGACGACGAATCCGGCGACGACGAATCCGGTGACGAGGGCTTGTTCCCGTTCGCGCCCGCCGCGGACGATCCGCGGTTCGCCGGGCAGCCGTGGGCAGAGGGCTACTTCACCACCGTCCCGGGCAGCCGCACCCAGGCCTTCCACTACCCGGGCACGTACGAAAGCGCCATCGCCCGCGGCGAGGAGTCGGCCAAGGACACCTTGGCCCGCGGCGAGTTGTGCGCACTGCGGCCGTGCAGCGGGCCGCCTGCCGCGGCCGGGAACCGCAGGCAACCGAGCGGCAAGCAGGCCGAGCTGCCCGTGCTGCACGTCCTGGGCCGCCACGACATGATGTTCTGCCGGACGACCACGGACTGCGCCACCGACCCCGGGGCCGGCCAGACCAAGCACCTCATCCCGGACGCCGGGCATTCGATCAACCTCAGCAGGGGAGCGCAGCAGTTCTACCGGCTGACCATCTCCTGGCTTGCCCGCCACGGCATCCGCTGAACCCCCTCCGGCCGCCGGGGCCGTCAAAACGACCACGGCCCCGGCGGCGCTCATGCCTCCAGGTGCAGCCGCCGGGTCAGGTCGATCTCGGCCAGGAACGGCTCGTCGTGACTGGCCACGATCAACGCGCCCCGGTACTGCCGCAGGGCCTGCACCAGCTGCCGGACGCTGGACAAGTCGAGGTTGTTGGTCGGCTCGTCCAGCAACAGCAGCTGCGGCTGCGGATGGGCGATCAACAGGGTCGCCAGCGCCGCGCGGAAGCGTTCCCCGCCGGAGAGCACCCCGACCGGCAGATCGGCACGCCCGTCCTTCAGCAACAGCCGGGCCAGCTGTGCCCGGATGGTGTTCGGTGTCGCCGCCGGGTTGACCCGGGCGACGTTGTCGGCCGCGGTCGCCTGGTCGTCGAGGATGTCCAGGCGCTGCGGCAGGAAGCCGACGGGGACAGACACCTCGACTTGGCCGGACGCCGGGGGGATCGCGCCGGTGATGGTCCGCAGCAGCGTCGTCTTCCCCGATCCGTTCCGGCCGGTGACCCCGATGCGCTCCGGGCCACGAATGTCCAGCTCGACCGCCAGGCCGGTGCGCAGCACCGCGTCCACACGCAGCACCTTGCGCCCGGAGGGGACCGTCGTCCCGGCCAGATCGATCCGGATCGTGTCGTCGTCGCGCACCGCCTGTTCGGCCTTCGCCAACCGCTCCTTGGCCTGCGCGGCCTTCTCCTCGTGCATGATCCGATAGCGGCCCGCCGACACCTGGGCTTCGCGCTTGCGCGCGTTCATGACGATCTTCGGCTCGCGTTTGTTGGCGTACTGCTTGCGGCCGTACCGGAGCCGGCGGGCAAGAGCGGTACGAGCGGCCGTCAGGTCGCGCTGCTGCCGCCGGACGTCGGCCTGAGCGGTGCGCACCGCACGCTCGGCAGCCTCTTGTTCGGCCTGCACTGCTTGTTCGTACGCGGCGAAGTTGCCGCCGTACACGCGGAGCTTGTCGTCGCGCAGCTCGGCGATCTGGTCGACCCTGGCAAGCAGCTCGCGATCGTGCGAGACGATCACGGCGGCGCCGGACCAGGAGTCGATCGCCGCGTACAGCCGCTCGCGGGCGTGGCGATCGAGATTGTTGGTGGGCTCGTCGAGCACGAGGACGTCCGGCCGGGCCAGGAACAGCGAAGCCAACCCGAGCAACACCGTCTGCCCGCCGGACAGCTCGCCGACGCGACGATCGAGCCCGACATCGGCGAGTCCGAGCTGGTCCAGCATCGCCCGGGCGCGCTCCTGGGCGTCCCAGTCGTCTCCGACGACGTCGAACAGCTCCGGTGCGGTCTCCCCGCGCTCGATCGCCGCGATCGCGCGCACCACGTCCGCGATGCCCAGCACCTCGGCCACACTGCGCGAGGTGTCCAGCACCAAGTTCTGCGGGAGGTAGCCGACTTCGCCGGTGGTGATCGATCCGCGCGCCGGGCGCAGGTCGCCGGCGATCAACCGCAGCAGGGTCGATTTCCCGCACCCGTTGAGCCCGACGAGCCCGGTTCGGCCGGGCGGAACGACGGCGTCCAGGCCGTCCAGCACGACGGTGCCGTCCGGCCACGCGAACCGAAGGCCGGACATGACGATGGCGGAAACAGCCGGGGAAGACATGGCGGGCTCCGGAGAGGTCGGCACGACAGGGGATGTGGGGCGACCTCAGCTGAGCACCGGCAGCTCCCTCCGGACGACGACACGGCCTGGCCGAAACATAGCCAGGCCGTGCCGAGCAGAGCAATCGAATTACCGACCAGCGAGCTCAGCAGGAACCGCAGCAGCCGCAGCCCGGGCCGGAGCAGTTGCTGCAGCCACAGCATCCACCCATCGATGACCTCCGGTTATCGCCATATCACTACATGCGCATAAGCGCACGATTGACGACGGTAACGATCGTCGGGAGGAATCGCTACCGCCGTCCGTGCGGCTCAGCCGTCACGCTCTGCAACTGCCGGTGCCGGACTCTCGCTGTGCAGTTCCTGCCACCGGCGTACTGCCAGCCGTGCTGTGAGATAGAGCACGCATGCGTTGAGCACGTGCCACATGAAGTGCGTGCCGAAGGGGACCAGGTCGCACAACGGCCGGTCCAACGTGCGCAGAGTCAGCGACACCGCGAACAGAAGGCCGATAGCGGCGTACTGCACGCCGTATGGGCGGACCGCAGGGTCAGCGGAGAAGTGCAGCGCGCCGCCGAGAAGGAGCAAGGCGAGCAACGCCGACAGGTACATGCCGGGCCCGCGCAAGCCGGCGAAATCGGCCAGCAGCGCGGTGAGCAGCGTGAATCCGACGAACAGCGGAGCCGCCAGCCAGGCGACCCGCCACTCCAGGCGCCAGAACAGCACCACGAACAACACGATGTAGTAGAGCAGGTACACCGCGATGAAGCCGGTATCGGCGACCGCGCCCCAGCGGGTGGCCGTCGTGTGATATGCGCCACTGCCCAGGAAGATCAGGAAGATGATCACCGGAAGCGCGCGGATGGTGCCTCTCCGCTCCGGTCCGCGCGCACGGCTGACCAGAACCCAGGCGCCGACGGCGGCGACGGCGAACGCCAGGTTGGTCCACGCGTTGAGCGGCTCGTCCCAGAAGCCCGGTCCGATGCGCTCGCAGTAATTGCTGAAGGTTTCCTGGGCTTGCACGGTTCCAGGTCTATCAGCTGACGGCGCGGAGCGGGAGTGCCCTGCGCCGGGCGGAGCCCCGCTGCGGCGGGTGTGCCGGTTGCCGGCGGGCGTGGCGATCGTCCGAACGTGGGGTGTGTGCGGCCGAAATCGCATGATCTGCCGTGAACCGGACGGCCCGGACAGACCGTGAGTGTGATCGACATGTGGGAGGCCACGATCGGGTGACTGTCGATCTCGCTAATATCCACCCACCGTTGCGGCGATAACTCCCGTGCGCGGAATGTGTCCCAACTGTCCGAATCTGCATGTGAGGGGAAGTGCATGCGTGACCGGTCGACGTCGGCGACGTCGTTGCCCACCGGCGCCATCGGGAGCGCGGTCCCACGCGGGAGCCGCAGGCGCAGCGGCCCCATCACGCGCTGGGAACGGCACTACCGGGCCGCGGTCGTGGTCGCTGACGCTGCCGCGGTGATCGGTGTCTCGGCCGCCGCGGGCATCCTCGGCCTGCTCGGCGTGATCGACGGCCTGCACCCGGAGATCGCCCCGCTGCTGGCCGTCCTGGCGCTGGTTTTCCTGCCGATACGCCGGGCATGGCAGCTGCAGATGCTCGGCGCCGACGCCGAGGAGTATCGCCGCGTGGTGTCGGCGATGTTCTCCGCCGCGGTGGTGCTGGCCCTGCTCGGGCCGTGGCTGGAGCACGTCGACGTGCGCCCATGGCTGCTCGGCGTGCTGCCGGTGATGACGTTCCTGGCGCTGCTGGTGCGCTACCTGCTGCGTCAGTGGCTGCACTGGTCCCGTCGGCACGGCCGCCGCATGCTCCCGGTCGTGGTGGCGGGCGGCGCGGACTCGGTGCGCGAGCTGATCGAGCGCACCCGCGAGCACAGCCACGTCGGCTGGCGGGTGGAAGCCGCCTGCCTGGTCGATTCCGATCCGGAGGCGCAGCGCGACGGCGAGATCGCCGGCGTTCCGGTGATCGGGTCGCTGGACGAGCTCGCCGACCACGTGCGCCGCGGTGGCTACCGGGTGGTGGCGGTGACCCCGCACCCGCACTGGACCCCGCAGGTCCTGCGGCAGCTGGCCTGGGACCTGGAAGGGACGTCCGCGGAACTGGCCGTGGCCCCGGTGCTGATGGAGGTCGCCGGGCCGCGGGTGAAGGTGTCCGGCGTGCTCGGCATGCCGATGCTGCGGGTCAGCCAGCCGGCCTTCACCGGTGGCGGGCGGGTGATCAAGGAGATCGTCGACCGGGTGGGTGCGCTGATCGGGCTGGTGCTGGCCGCACCGGTGATCCTGGCCGCCGCGATCGCCATCAAGCTGGACGACGGCGGGCCGGTGTTCTACCGGCAGCTGCGCGTCAAACGCGACGGCGAGGTCTTCACCATGTGGAAGCTGCGCACCATGCATGTGGGTGCCGACCGCATGCGGTCGCAGCTGCAGAACGAGGCCGACGGCCCGCTGTTCAAGATCCGCTCCGATCCCCGGGTGACCAGGGTGGGCGCGGTGCTGCGCCGGTTCTCCATCGACGAGCTGCCGCAGCTGTTCAACGTGCTCGGCGGGTCCATGTCGCTGGTCGGTCCCCGGCCGCCGCTGCTGGAGGAGACGCTCAGCTACGACCCGGCGGTGCGGCGCCGCCTGCTGGTCAAACCGGGGCTGACCGGGTTGTGGCAGGTCAGCGGGCGCAGCGACCTGTCGTGGGAGGACTCGGTCCGGCTGGACCTGCGCTACGTGGAGGACTGGTCGCTGACGCTGGACGCGGTGATCCTCTGGAAGACCGTCCGCGCGGTGCTGACCGGCCGCGGGGCCTACTGAGCCGCGCAGGCCTGCGCCACCGCGTCCGCGATGGCGGACCGGTAGGTGGCGGGGGAGAAGCGCTTCTCGGCGGCTTCCCTGGCGGCTTCGGCCCGCGCCGAGGCCGCCGGCCAGTCGCGCACGATGCTGAGCACCGCGTCAGCGAGCGCCGCGTCGTCGTCGCGCGGCACCACCAGGCCGTACCGGCCGCCTTCGACCGTCTCCGGCAGGCCCTGGGCATCGGTGACCACGACCGGAATCCCCGCCAGCTGCGCCTCCACCGCGGTGTTGCCGAACGGCTCGACACGGGAGGGCACGAGCGCCACATCGGCCTCCGCGTAGGCCTGCCACACGTCGGGTGTGAAGCCGTCGAACCGCACCTGGCCGGTCAGCCCGAGGTCGCGCACCTGGTCGTGCAGCTGGTCGACGAACCACTCGTAACCGGTGAAAGCCGACCCCACCAGCCGCAAGGTTGCCGACTGCCCGGCGTCGAGAATGCGCCGCACCGCCCGGATGGCGACGTCCGTGCCCTTGCGCGGGGAGAGCCTGCCGACCAGCACCAAGCGCAACGGGTCGTGTGGCCGCTGGCGGACGGGCGACGCGTTCTGCGGCCCGGCCACACCGTTGTAGATCACCTGCGTTCGCGGTCCGAGGCGAGGAATGGCCGTGACGACACTGCGTGCGCTCGCCTCGCTGTTGGCGACGACCGTGGTCGCGGCCAGCAGGGGAGCCGCCAGCGCTTGCCGGACGAGCTTCGGCACTTCGTCCTCGGCCTCGTGCACGTGGGCGACGACCGGGAAACCCATGAGGCGTGAGAGGGCCGACCACAGCGGCACCGTGACCGTGTTGATGTAGACGGCGTCCGGACGCACGGCGCGCGCCAGGCGCAGCATCGGCCGCACCGCGCGAGCAGCCTCCAGTGCCAGCCGGGCGAACCCTGCCGGACGCAGCGCCGCCTTCCGCAGCACGGGCGTGGGGCACAGCCGGACGTCGGCGCCCGCACCGCGGAGGAGGCGGGCGAGGTCGCCTTCGCCAGGAAGCGCGACGACGACCCGCCACTCGTGTTCGATCAACGCCGCCACCGATTCGACGAACATGCGATCCGAGCCGTACAGCTCGACGGACGGATGCACCATCAATGCCGTGCGCGGTGCGCTCTCCGCGGGGGTCACTTGGCCGACTTCCTCCTCGTGTTCCGGGTGATTGCGAGGGACCCCGTGCCGTACGGCGGCAGGGGTGCGGAGGCGTCCAGGCGGCCGGCTTGCGCGCGCGCCTGCAGTACCCACGCCAGCAGCAGATACAGCCAGGTGAAGGCGGCGTTGGCCGGGGCGCCGAGGCTTTCGGTGAAGATCGAGTTGGCCATCATGCCGAGCAGGACCGCCGACACCAGCATGCCGTCCACCCGCGGCTCGTCCTTGCGGCGGGTGAGCCGGTAGGCCGCCACGAGGATGCCGACGAGCAGGGCCAGCCAGGCCACCGCGCCCAGGATCCCGGTGTCGACCAGCAGGTTGATCAGCGCGTTGTGCCCGCCACCCAGCCCCATGGTCTTCAGGAACAACCCGCGGGTGGCGGTGAGCCCCCAGCCGTAGAGCGGGTGTTCGGCGAACGCGTCGAACGCTTGCGCCCACAGTTCGGTCCGCGAGTTCAGGGTGGCCAGCCGCTCGGCCGACTCGCCACGGGCGAAGTAGGCCTCGATGGCGTCCGAACTGCTCACCAGCACCACGGCGAGCGCCACCGAACCGACAATGGCCAGCTCGAACTTCCGCACACCGCGCCACCGGGTCCACAACAGCACCGCGATCCCGACCGCGGCGCCGAGCACCGCACCCCGCGTCCTGGTCGCCAGCAGGGCGCCACCGCAGATGGCCAGCAGGAACAGATACGCCCCGGGCCGCCAGTGCGGGCCGTTGCGGGGCAGGCCGCCGGTGAGCAGGTAGGCGGCCAACACCACGGTGGCGATCGCCAGCATTTCGCCGGCTTGCACCGGGTGCACGTACAGCCACGTGAACCGCTCCTGCTGCAGCGGCGGCCGAGGGAACGGCACCAGAACCCCGAAGACCGCGGATGCCGCGATGAGCACGGCGTAGGCGTGCGCGATCCGATGAGGCGTGTGCGGATCGGTGTGCAACGCCACGCATCGGAACAACGCCACCGCGACGGCGACCTGTCCGGCGCGCACCATGGCGAGCGCGACGTAGGGCGCATACAGCGCCGACAACACCAGCACCGCCGCGTAGGCGTAGCCGAGCAAGACCAGCCTGGACGTGCGGTGCAGCCGGGGCCGCGGCCGGAACTTCACGTACAGGAACAGCGCCACCGCCGCGTAGGTGCCGACCTCCAGCAGCACGAACGGATCGGCGTTGCCGGACACCGCCTGCGTGTTGTCGCGCAGCCGGAACTGGAAATCGCTGACCAGAACCAGGGCGATCACACACACCACCGGCCAGACCGGCGCGCGCTGCCGGGCCGACCGGGATCGGGACGTCGAGATCCTGGGAATGCGTTGCTCCAAATGGAGTAGCGTGTCCGGTTTGGACGACCTCGTGATCGAGTCTAAATGATCGCCCGGTACATTGTTGCGCGCATACGGTGCCGGGGGCGTATGCGACCCAGTGACTCCAGCTCCGCCGAGTTGCTCAGAGGTTGTGTCATGCGCATTGCCATGATCGGCACCAGAGGGGTTCCGGCACGCTACGGCGGGTTCGAAACGTGCGTCGAGGAGGTCGGCCGCCGCCTCGTCGAGCGCGGCCACCGGGTCGCCGTGTACTGCCGGACCGGGCGGGGCGAGCCGCGCCAGCAGGAGCACCTGGGCATGCGCCTGGTGCACCTGCCTGCGGTGCGGCACAAGGTCATGGAGACGCTCAGCCACACCGCCCTGTCGGTGCTGCACGCCTGCCGCGTACGGCCGGACGTGGCGTTCGTGTTCAACGCGGGCAACGCGCCGTTGTTGCCGGTGCTGCGCGGCGCCGGCATCCCGGTGGCCACCCACGTGGACGGGCTCGAATGGAAACGCGCCAAATGGCGCGGCGCCGGGTCGGTCTACTACCGGCGGGCGGAATCGCTGGCGGTGCGCTGGTCGGATTCCCTCATCGCCGACTCGCGCGCAATTCAGGACTATTACCTCGACCGGTTCGGAATCGAGACCACCTACATCCCGTACGGTGCGCCGATTCTGCCGGACAGCACGTTCGACCGGTTGCCGGAACTCGGCCTGCGGCCGGCGCAATATCACCTGGTCGTGGCCCGTTTCGAGCCGGAGAACAACATCCATCTCGCGGTGGAGGGCTACCTGCGTTCCGGTGCGCAGTACCCGCTGGTGGTGGTCGGGTCGGCGCCGTACGCCGACGCCTACCGGGCCGAGGTGGAGGCGATCGCCGCGGGCAGCCCGCGGGTGCGCTTCCTGGGCTCGGTCTGGGACCAGGATCTGCTCGATCAGCTCTACGCCGGTGCGCTGACCTACATTCACGGCCACTCGGTCGGCGGCACCAACCCCTCGCTGCTGCGCGCCATGGGGGCAGGAGCGCCGACATCCGCCTACGACGTGCCGTTCAACCGCGAGGTCCTCGGCGAGTACGGGCGCTACTTCAGCACCCCCGCCGAGCTGGCCCGGCTGTGCGACGAAGCCGAGGCTGAACCGGGCCAGGCCGCCGTTCGTGGACGGAAACAACGAGACATGTTGGACGAGCGTTACAACTGGGACGCCGTCGCCGATGCTTATCACGAGCTCGCCGTGCGCTTGGCAGGCCGTGCCCGCGGCGGGCGCTCACCGATTGTCCGCACTGCTCGAGTCACGAAGCTGGAGCCGCGATGAAATTGACCCGTCGTAGCTGGGCAGCACTCGGGGCGCTGGGTGCCCTGGTCGTGCTGGTGGTGTCGTTGCTGCCCGCGTCGGCGCAACAGAGTGCGCAGGAACCGAGCAAGCATCCGGCCACGGCGGGTGCGCTTCCGACCCCGCAGACCGACGGCATCGTGTTCGCCATCGAGATCGTCGGCAACACCGCCTACGTCGGCGGCCGGTTCACCAAGGCGCGGCCGGCCGGTGTCGAGCCGGGCGGGCCGGGCGAGGTGCCGCGGCACAACCTGCTGGCGTTCGACGTGCGCACCGGCCAGCTGCTGCCGTGGGCGCCCAAGGTCTCCGGCAGCGAGTTCACCAGCACGACGGACCCGGGCAACTACTGCACCAAGACCGGGACCAACAAGTACGTGTGCGACGCGGTGTTCCGGATCAAGGCCAGCCCCGGCGGCAGCGCGCTCTACGTGGGCGGTGACTTCGACCGGATCGACGGCAAGTGGCGGTCCAGGATCGCCAGGTTCGACCTGCCAAGCGGTGCACTGAACGAGACGTTCAAGCCGTCGTTCTCCAGCCGGGTCCGCGGGCTGGCGGTCGGCGCCCAGACCGTCTACGTCGGTGGCTCGTTCTCCAAGGTCGGCGACCAAACCCGCACGCGGCTGGCTGCCGTCGCCCACAACGGGACGCTCCGGGCGTGGGCGCCGACGGCTGACGCCACGGTGTTCGCGCTGCTGCTGTCGCCGGAGCACAACCGGGTCCTGGTCGGTGGATCCTTCGAGAAGCTGAACGGCAAGACGCAGCGGCGGATGGGCGCGGTGAGCTCCCAGACCGGCGAGAGCGTGTCGTGGGCGGCCAAGGTCAACGGCTCGCCGGTGGTCACCGACATCGCCACCGACGGCACCGGCGTGGCGTACTTCTCCGCCTACGACTCGGTCGGCGGTGTCGGTCTGGCCCGCTTCGAGGGCCGGATGGCCGCCAAGATCGACACCGGTCAGGCGTTGTGGTGGGACGGCTGCCTCGGCGACACTCAGGCGATCGCGGTGCGGCACGGAGTCATCTACGCCGCCTCGCACACCCACGACTGCTGGGCGTCCGAGGTCATGCCAGAAAAGGGTGCGTCGTTCCAGTACTACCGCCTGACCGCGGAGACCACGCAGGCGACCAGGACGGCGCCGCGCAACTACGGCCTGGTCCGCAAGGGCGACCCGATCCCGACGTTCTTCCCGTGGTACCCGAACACCAACGGCGGCCCGTCGAGCAGCCCGTGGAAGAACGGGCCGTGGGCCGTGGCGGTCAACGACGAGTACGTGGTGTACGGCGGAGAGTTCACCACGGTGAACGGCCAGCCGCAGCAGAGCCTGACCCGGTTCGCCGTGCGGAGCGTGCCCGGCGCGGTGCACCGCGGACCGCAGACGCCGTTCCCGGCGCCGACGCTGAGCAGGAACCTGCAGGGCAAGGTCGTGGTGAAGTGGAAGGGCACCTGGTCGGCGCAGACCGATGCCATCACCTACCAGGTGATCAAGGTGGGCACCTCGGAGCCGATCTACGAGGTCACCAAGTCGTCCCGGCCGTGGTCGATTCCGGAGTTCAGCTACACCACCTCGTTCACGTCCGGCACGTTCTACATCCGGGCGATCGACGAGGACGGCAACCGGATCGGTTCGCCGAGCGCGACGATCTAGCGCGCCAAGGCGGTCACGACCGGCCAGGTGAGTGGCAGCGGCGCTCACCTGGCCGGTTTCGCGTGTGCGGCACGCAGGCGATTGCGCACACTCGGCGGGAAACGACACGGCCTCGGCGATAGTGGCCGACACGCTCACCGTCGCCGAGACCTCGTTGTCGAAGCCGGAGACGGTCAGCGCTCCGTCGCCGTCGTCGCCACCTGCGTCGAGCGGCACACCACCAAGCACCGGGACGGACGGTCGAGTGGGCAGGCTCTTGGTTACCCAGTCAGTGCGCGACGCCTCGGCGTGCGTGTGCACGGCGGCTGAGTCGGAATCCGGCAAGGCACTTCACTGCAACACGGGGCTGCGCTCGCCCGGACGTACCGTTGACGACGCGCAGGCCGGAAGAACGCGAGCCATCGGCTCCCGCCGCATCGAGGCGGCGCGTGCCGGAGACGGCTACCTGACCAGGATGCCGAGGTCCGGATGTTGCTCGACCTCGACCCCGAGAGCCTCGGCGATGTCGGCGGGAATGGGCAGCCCGGCTTCGATGCCCACCGACCCCGGTTGGAGGGTGTAGTCGTCGGCCAGCTGGACGGCCCCGGGGTTGCCGGTCAGGCCGTGCTTTTCGAACCCGGCTTGGCGCAGATCGGCCAGGGTGGGGTAGGGCTCAGCCTTCCCGTTCCCGGTGACGAACACCGCCAGCGGCTCGTCCGACGCGGCGCGGAGGTAGCCGTTTCCGTTCGCCCGCGCGACGAACGCCGGGTTCCCTGCCGGGTTCTTGCGATAGTCGGCCGACTGCACGACCGGTGCCGCCGGGTTGCGCTGGATCAGCAGGTTGTTGACCGCCACCAGGTCGCTGGTCAGCCAGGTCAGCCCTTTCGCCTCGCTGTACCAGTCGAAGCTGGGCAGTCGCGGATCGTTGAACAGGCCGACCGCCGCGGCGCCCTCCCCGGTGATGGTGTTGTGGTACAGCCGGACCCGGTCCGAGCTGGCGATCTTCAGCCCGTGCTTGCGGTTGCCCGCCAGCACGTTGTCGGCGATCAACGCGGCACTGGAGACCTCGTAGAACATGCCGTGCCCGCTGTTGTCGACCGAGCGGTTGCTGATCACCGTGGCGTCGGTGCACCCCAGGTCGCACCACCAGCCGGTGGCGTAGTTGCCGCGGAAGACGTTCCTGGCGAAGTACGGCCGCTGGGTGCGGGTCACCTTCGCGCCCGCGGCACCGACCGCCTCGCCGCTGGTGGCGAAGTGTTCGGCGTTGTTGCCTTCGAATCTGCTGCCGGTGACCCGCAGGTCGTCCGCCCGGTTCGCGAGCAGCCCGACGAGGCCGTTGTCGCGGAAAATGCTGTCCACGACCCGCCCGCCCGGCTGGAACACCGCCAGGCCGGTGGACGCGGAATAGCGGAACGTCGTCTTTTCCACCCGGACCCGCGGTGCGTTGACGACCACCATCGCGCCGCGGGCGCCATAGCGTTGATTCGACCCGTAGTGCGCGATGCCGACCCCGCGCAGCTGCGATCCGTCGGACCCTTTGTCGAACTGCAGCAGGTGGTCGTAGGCGGTGACTTCCACCGTGCGGTCGGCCGGGTCGTCGCCGATGACCACCGCGCCGTCACCGACGTAGAACGTGCCGGGCCCTACCTCTTCCCGGGTGGCGACCTGGCGCAACGGCTTGCCGTCCAGGAAAACCATCTGCGGCCGGCCTGCCAGGGGGTACTTCTCGTCGATGATGTCCGGCAGGTAGCAGTCGTTGCACAGCTCGTCCCGCCACCCGGTGTGCTGCCAGACCTTGCCCGCCTTTTCCCAGTCGCGCACCACCAGGCTGCCTTTGAACCACACGCGCTCGTTCGGGTAAGGCTGGATGGTCAGGCGTTTGCCGATCAGGCCGACTTTCTCCCGGTACGTGCCGGCCCGAAGCACGATCGTCTGCCCCGCTTTGGCCGCGCGAACAGCGGCTTTCAACGTGCGCAACGGTGCGTCTTTGCTGCCGGATGCCGAGTCGTCACCGCGCGGCGAGACGAACAAAGCGTCCTTCGGTACGGGGTAGGCGGTGCGGGGGAGCCAGCCGCCGTCGGCGGCGGCACCATGACCGCGCGAGAAACCCAGGTACACCACCAGCGCGGTGAGACAGGACAACGCAGCGAGCACCGACGCCACGACCAGGCCGGTGCGGGCTTGCATCGTCAGCTCCCCATGTCCCTCATTTCGACTGCCGACGTCAACCAGGAACGCAACAGCGTCGACGACGTGTGAATCGTGTAGGGAAAGTAGACCACGCGAGCACCGACTTCGCTGAGCAAGCGCTCCAGGCGCTCCGCGCGCGGGGTACCCCGCCAGTCGTCACCTTTGAAGAGGACGTCGTAGCGGAATTTCTTCCACGTCTCGAACTTGTCGACGAACTCGTCCTCGACCGCCTCGTCGACGTAGCGGATGCTGCGCACGATTTCGATCCGTTCCCGGAACGGGATCACCGGCGGCTTGCCCTTCGCGGCGAGCACCACCTCGTCGGTGACCACGCCTGCGATCAGGTGGTCGCACTCCGCGGCCGCCCGGCGCAGAATGTTCAAGTGTCCGATGTGGAACATGTCGTACGCGCCGGGCGCATAACCGACGACGGTCACCGAGCTCCTCCCCGGTCGACGTCCAATCTTCCGGCTTCCCGGAACCACTTCACCAAGGCCAGCGCGAGAAATGCAGCATTGGCCGCGAACAACCCTGTATACACCACACCGAAAACGGTGGGGAATCCGAATGTCAGGAACGTTATACAAAGCAGACCGTAATCGGTCGGCACAACCAGAATGCTGCGCACGGCCGAGTGCTTCGCTCCGGGCGGAGCGGTGGGGCCTGCGCCGGTGGCGCGGCGCAGCAGGTCGTTGAGGATCATCGCGAAGAACATCACCGCGGCCACCACGGTGAACCCGATCGGCACCAGCAGCCACTGGGGTGCCACGTCGAAATGCTGGTAGGCGGCGATCAGCACGGCCAGGTGCAGCGCGGAGATCTTGGCCGCGTCCACCACGTGGTCGAGCCATTCACCGGCGGCCGACCCGCCGCCGCGCAGCCGGGCCAGCTGGCCGTCCGCGGCGTCCAGTGCATAGCCGACGACCAGCAATGCGGTGATGATCACACCGACCGCGGGGGCCGGGGGCACCAGCGCGACGACCGCGATGGCCGCGTAGGTGAACAGCGCGCTGACCGCGGTGACCTGGTTCGGTGTCGCGCCGATGCGGTACGCGGCCGCGGCCAGCACGCGCCCGGCCTTGCGGTTGACGAACCGGGAATAGGCAGGCGCGCCTTTCGCGCTCTTTTGCGCGTAGCGCAGCTTGTCGAGGGCCTGAACGAAGCTGAGCTGGGTAACGACAGTCATGGGCTAACGGTGGTCGGTTCGGCGAACAGAATGGACACCAACGGACGTGCAAGAATCGCCGCCGTCAGCTTAGCGGACAGCGTGAATCGCGACGCGGTCCGTTCGGGCGGGATGACGGTACGGAGATTCATTACCGCCCTTATCGCCGCTTCCTCCGGGCGTGTTACCGGCGGCACGCGGCGGGGCGGGAGGTGTGGCAAATCTGTTAGGTTGAACCGTCCGTGATGGGCAGGGCCAGCCAGGGAGAACGATGACATGGACGAGCTGCCATCGCCACGGCTCGTCGACGCGGTGTGGCGGTACCGGACGAGCTCGCTGATCATCGTCGGCGTCGCGGTGCTGCTCAGTGTGCTCGTGGCACTGATCGTCGGCGAGCCGTCGCGGATGCAGGCCAGGCTCGCGCTCAAGACGCCGGACAAGGCCGGTGTGCTCGGCGTGGAGTCCGGGGAGACGGCGTTCGCCCGGTACGCCAATCAGCGTGCCTTGTTCGTCACGTCGGACAAGGTGATCGCGGGTGCGATGGAGAAGCTCGGCGGGTCGGTGACCCAGGAGACGCTGCGCGACGCGGTGACCGCAGAGGCGTCCGACACCGGCGAGTCGCTGGTGCTGCAAGTGGCCGCGGGCAGCCCGGAAGAGGCCTCCCGCATCATGCGCGCGGTCATCGAGTCGTACCGGGAAGCCTCCCGCGCGGAGGTCGCTCAGCGGGTCAAGGCACTGTTGGACACGCTGGCCGAGCAGCGCAAGTCCATCGAGGAGCGGCTGGCCGACACCCCGGAGGGGACCCGGCGCTCCGCCAACACCGAAGCGGCCGCGCAGTCGCTGTCCGAACTGGACAAGCGAGCCACCGAGCTGAAGGTCGCGGCCAGCCAGATCGGCGACGGCGTGGCGTTCGTCTACGACACCGAACCGGACCGCACGGCCCTGCTGCGCGCGGTGGCCAGGGACGGCGTCATCGGGTTCGGCGTCGGCGGGGTGATCGCCGTGGCGGTGGCCTGGTTCCGCGCCGACCGGGACCGCCGGGTGGGCAACCTGGCCGAGCTCGAGGCGCTGGTGGACGAGCCGGTGCTCGGCGAGATCGAACACGTCAGCAGGGACGAGGCCGCGGCGCTGCTGTGGCTGGGTGCGCCACCGTCGAAGACGTACCGGATGGTGGCCTTCGGCGTGCAGCAGGTGATCGACGAAGGCGTCCTGATCGTCACCGGCGAGTCGGGCAGCGGTGTCACGACCACGACCATCCAGCTGGCCAGCGCGCTGGCCCGAAGCGGGTTGAACGTGCTGCTGGTGGACGGTGCGGTGCGCACGCACGGGCTGTCGACCAGCATCGGGCTGGCGGCCAAGCAGCCGTACGGGAACGAGGACGACCATCGCAAGCACCCCGGCCTGACCGACATCGCGATGGGCAACGTGCGCCCGCAGAACACCATGCGGGTGGTCGAGCTCGGCGACGGCGTCACGCTCACCGTGATCCCGGCGGGTGCCTACGTCGACGGCGTGCTCGAACGGTTCAGCGTGCCGCTGCTGGACCGGGCGATCGGCGAGATGCGCGCGCAGTTCGACATCGTGCTGATCGACGCGCCGACGCCGGCCAGCGCACCGGAAGCGGGTGCGCTGGTGCGGGCCAGTGACGCGGTCATCGTGGTGGTCCGCCGGGACGCCGACGCGGCGGGCCTGCGCAGGCTGATCGAGCAGATCCGGATCGTCGGTGGCAAGGTCGCCGGGTACGTGCTGACCTTCGCCACCCGGAACCGATGACGCGCGCGGCGGCCGCGGTCAGGGCGGCGGTGCGCGCCCTGCGACGGCTGTCGGCGCCGGTCGCCGCCCAGGCGGTCACCGCGGCGACCAGCATGGTGCTGCAGGTGGTGGCGGCTCGCGCGCTCGGGCTGGCCGAGTTCGGGGCGTTCGCCGTGCTGCTGGGATTCCTGGTTGCGGCTTCGGCGGTGTACACCGGCTACGTCGGGGACAGCCTCGCCGTGCTGGACCGGCACGACGCGGTGGTGCGCGGCGCGTTGGTCGGCAGCGCGCTGACCTCCTGGGTGCTGGCGGCCGGGGCCGCCGCCGTGACCGTGGTGCTGCTGCGCGGCCCGGACATCCCGTTGCTGCTGGCCTTCTCGGTGCTGGCCGTCGTGTGGCTGGTGCGGGAGACCCTGCGCCGGTTGCTGATCGCCCGAATGGATTTCACCAGGCTGCTCGGCAACGACGTGCTGTATCTGGTGGTGACGCTGGCTGTGCTGCTGGTGGCTGCCAGCAGCGGCCTGACATTGACCGCCTTGGTGGTGGCGATGGCGATCGGCGCGGTCGTCACGGTCGGGCTCGGCGTCCTGCGGGTGCCGCGCGACGAGCTGCGTGACCTTCGTCCCGGCTGGCAGGGGATGGGCAGGCTCGCCCAGTTCGCCGGCTGGCGTGCCGCGCACGCGACGTTGCGGCCGGTGGCATTGCTGGCCGTGCGGGTGCTGGTCGGCGTGTTCGGGTCGCTGACGGCGGTCGGCCTGCTGGAGGCCGGGCGCCTGGTGGTGGCGGCGCTCCAGGTGGTGGTCAACGGTGCGGGCAGCTACCTGCTGCCGCGGTTCGCCGCCGCGGAGAAGCAGCCGGAGCGTGGCCGCCCGGACACCGCGCGCCTCGCCGTCGTGCTGGCCGCCGGGACGCTGGCCTGTGGCCTGGTGTGCGCCGCGCTCGCCGGACCGCTGGGTGAGCTGCTCACCGGCGCGCCCGTTCCCGGGTGGCTCGTCCTCGGCTGGTCGGTGTACCTGGCGGTGTGGGCGGCCGGCCTGCCGTCCGTGGCCGAGGTCGTGGCCCGCAAGCTGTCGCGTGCCACGTTCGTCGTGCGGCTGATCGACACCGTGGCCGGCCTTGCCCTGGCGTCGGTGGCGCTCGC
Organism: Thermocrispum sp.; assembly: GCF_002919275.1. Lineage (NCBI taxonomy): Bacteria > Bacillati > Actinomycetota > Actinomycetes > Pseudonocardiales > Pseudonocardiaceae > Thermocrispum > Thermocrispum sp. Next base: position 69,808 of record NZ_PKFA01000049.1, read on the forward strand.
GGCGGGCGCCGACGTCACGGTCGTGCCGTGGTTGCTTGCGATCGGGGGCTGCTACGCGGTGGTGCGGTTGCACCTGCTCGCCATGCGCACGCGGACGACGCGACCGCACGACGCGCCGGGCCGCAAGTAGCTCTGCCCACCGGGCCGGCGCGGAGCGACCCGCCTGCCGCGGCACGCCGGGTGTTGGATGATCTGCTTCCGCAGAACATGGGCCAGGGGCGCCTCCGCAAGGGAGACGCCCCTGGTCGTTGCCGAACTCGACTCAGGCCGCCGACGGGTCAGCGTTCCCGGTAGTGCTCTTGTGTCTGGGCATTGAGCACCTTGGTCCTGACCTTCTTCGCCGGGTCCGTGCGCTTGTCGTCGATGCGCAGGACGTCGAAGCCCTTACCGAGGTCGGACGAATAGATGTAGCCGTTGTAGTAGTAGCTGGACCACGTACCGCCCGCTTCCGCCGGGTTGGAGGCCGGGCCGCGGTCGAAGAAGCCGATCGTCTTCGGCTTGCGGGCGTTGGTGAAGTCCCACACCACGGTGCCGCCCATGTACCAGGACTGCACCATGATGTCCTTGCCCGGCACCGGCAGCAGCATGCCGTTGTGGGCGACGCAGTTCTCCTCGTCGGTCTGGGTCCGGTCGATCTTGTAGAAGCTGCGGAACTTCAGCTTCCGGTGCTTGCCCTTGCCGACGATCTGGTAGATGCCGTTGGCGCCGAGCTCGGGGCCGATCTCCGGGTTGCAGGTGGCCGCGCCGCCGCCGCCCAGCTCGTCGGTGAAGACGACCTTGGAGGCGTCGTTGCTGAACGTGGCCGAGTGCCAGAACGCGAAGTGCTCGGCGTCGGTGACCCGGTCGATCACCTTCGGCTTCTCCCGGTTGGTGATGTCCATCAGCACGCCGTCACCCATGCAGGCGCCCGCGGCGATGTTCTTCTCCGGGTAGACGGTGATGTCGTGGCAGCCCTCGGTGGGCACACCGCCCGGCTTGTCGATGTCCCAGCCGTCACCCGGGAAGCCGCCGTCCGGGAACAGCACCGGCGTGGCCACGACCTTGGCCTTGGTCGGCTGGCGCACCGGCACCTTGATGATCGAGATCAGGTCGTGCGGCGGCTGGCAGTTGGACAGCGACGGGGACGGCGCATACGACGACACGTAGATGTACACGTGCTTGCTGGACCTGGCCGGCACCAGCGTGTGGGTGTGCGAGCCGCACTTGGTCTCCACCGACTTGACGTAGCGCGGGTTGCGCATGTCGGAGATGTCGAAGATGCGGATGCCTTCCCAGTACGGCTTGGTGCCGTCGTTCTGCGGCTGCGAGTTGCACGAGTCGTCACTGCGGCGCGCGTCGACCGACAAGAACAGCAGGTTCTTGTGCACGCTGACGTCGTTCTGCGCGCCGGGACACAGCACGTTGGCCACGATCTTCGGCTTCTTCGGATTCCTGATGTCGTAGATGGTGAATCCGTTGTAGTTGCCGACGATCGCGTGCCCGTCGGTGAACGCGATGTCGGTGCCCACCGCACCGTCCTTCAACGGGTCCTGGAACGGCACGTTGGCGATGTGCTTCATGTTCGGGCTGGTGACGATTTCGTCCGGGCCCGGCGTGCTGGTGTTCGCGACCGCGGACGAAGTGCCGAATGCCGTGCTCAGCAGCGATGCGCCAAGCGCCACGGCGAGCGCGGCGGCACGCCAACGTCGGGTACGGGTGCCTGTCACGGTATGTCGCCTTTCTCCCACAGGTCGACGGTTCGGCGCCGACTCCCGTTGCGCACGGTACCGCGTGAGGTCGCTCGATCGCGCGACTTTTTCGTTTCAGTGTCCGAAATTCCGACACAAATGGCGCACATCCCGTGGAAGGCCGAAGGATCGTTCGCGTCACGCGAAATGGGCTTGCGACGAGGTGACCGGCGAGTCCGGTCACGGCCCGTGATCAATCTGGCCGTCGACCTGGTATTTACCCGATGTTTGCGGCTGATATCCGGTATGTCCGAAATAGGAAAGATGGGGTGTCGGCGAAGGCGCGTCGGCGAATTCGTCCGGGTTCCGGTATGCGTACCCGGACAGCGCCGGTCCGAGGTCCGGCCAGTTCGGCGTGCGGCCCGGCCATTTTCGGCAAGCGGAGTTCGTTCCAGGCCGCCGGTGCGGCTTGCGTCGAGATGCGGAATGCGGCAGGCGGCGCTCATTCGGCGGATGTCACGGTCATTGCCTCGGTGGGGCTGCCGTGGCGATTGTCCGGCATTGGTGACGGTGTTGACGGCGGCCCGGTGATGCGGCAAGGCTTGGCAGCCGCGCCATTGTGTGCGGTGCCGTGGAAGGAAAAGGAGAAACGGTGCGCAGATGGATCGTCGTGCCATTGACGTTGTGGGTGCTGGCGCTGCCCGCCTGTACCGGCGATGACGACGGTGGGGGAGAGCAAGGCGCCCGACCGGCGCCGTCGGTCATCGCGCCGGGCAAGCCGGGGGAGCCGAACAAGACGCTTTCGCCGGAGGAGGCCCGGTCCGCCGTTCCGAAGAACGAGCCCAACGAGGCGGACTTCCGCTTCGTCGAGGACATGGTCGTGCACCACTCGCAAGCCGTGGTCATGACCGACCTGGCCGAGACCCGCGCGTCCGATGCCAAGGTCAAGGCGATCGCGAAGCGCATCGCCGGCGCGCAGCGGGCCGAGATCGACATGATGAACACCTGGCTGAAGCGCCACGGCCGCGAGCCGTTGGACGTGCCGGGCGCCAAGGGGCACCGCCAGGGCGGGCACCACGGCCACGGCGAGCACGGCATGCAGCACGACCATGAGGGCATGCCGGGCATGGCCACCCAGGAGCAGCTGGACCAGCTGGCCGCGTCCCGTGGCGCGAAGTTCGACAGCTTGTTCCTGCGGCTGATGATCGCCCACCACGAAGGTGCGCTGACCATGGCCCACGAGGTGCAGCGCGACGGTTCCGACATCCGGGTGCAGGAGATGGCCGACGAGATCATCGCCACTCAGTCGGCGGAAATCGCCAAGATGGAGGCGATGCAGCGGGACTGATCCGGGCGTTCCAGCCGTTCGTCAGCAGGCTGCGATCGGCCGGCCTGTGGCTCGGACGGTGCTGTCCTGCCTGCGGTCCGGCGGGTTGCCGGGGCAGGCAGGCGCTGCGCCGGGGAACGCCGGACACGGTGCGTAACGCGTTCGCGGCGGGGACTAGCATCCGCAGTACCGCATTTGGAGTTTCCCGTCGTGAGGAGTCATCGTGTCCGAGCCGTACTCGTCCGCAGCTGCACCCGCCGAGCGTGTGGTGGTGCCGGCGGGCACTACGGCGGGCAGCGCCGTCCGGGAGGCCGGGCTCCCCGGCAAGGGCCCGGAGGCGATCATCGTGGTGCGGGACGCCGACGGCGTGCTGCGTGACCTGTCGTGGGTGCCGGAGACCGACGTCGAGGTGGAGCCGGTCGCGGCCAACACCGAGGACGGCCGCAGCGTCATCCGGCACTCGGCGGCGCACGTGCTGGCGCAGGCCGTCCAGGAGGAGTTCCCGGAGGCCAAGCTGGGCATCGGGCCGCCGGTGAAGGACGGCTTCTACTACGACTTCGGCATCGACCACAACTTCACGCCGGAGGACCTGCAGCGGCTGGAGAAGCGCATGAAGCGCATCATCAAGTCCGCGCAGCGGTTCTCCCGCCGGGTGCTGCCGTCGGTCGACGACGCCAAGTCCGAACTGGCCGACGAGCCGTTCAAGCTCGAGCTGGTCGACCTCAAGGGCGCCAAGGAGCAGGTGGACACCTCCGAGGTGATGGAGCTCGGCGGCGGCGAGCTGACCATGTACGACAACGTCGACCCGCGCACCGGCGAGACGGTGTGGGCCGACCTGTGCCGCGGGCCGCACGTGCCGACCACCAAGCACATCCCGGCGTTCAAGCTGACCAGGGTGGCCGCCGCCTACTGGCGCGGCGACGAGCGCAACCCGCAGCTGCAGCGCATCTACGGCACCGCGTGGGAGTCGCCGGAAGCGCAGGAGCAGTACCTGGAGCTGCTGGCCGAGGCGGAGCGGCGGGACCACCGGAAGCTGGGCGCCGAGCTGGACCTGTTCAGCTTCCCGGACGAGATCGGCTCCGGCCTGGCGGTGTTCCACCCCAAGGGCGGCGTGGTGCGCAAGGCGATGGAGGACTACTCCCGCCAGGCCCACGAGCGGGCGGGCTACGAGTTCGTCTACACCCCGCACATCACCAAGTCGCAGCTGTACGAAGTCTCCGGCCACCTCGGCTTCTACGCGGAGAACATGTTCCCGTCGATGCACCTGGACGCCGAGTACGACGCCGACGGGAAGCTGCGCAAGCCGGGGCAGGACTACTACCTCAAGCCGATGAACTGCCCGATGCACAACCTGATCTACAAGGCGCGCGGGCGGTCCTACCGGGAGCTGCCGCTGCGGCTGTTCGAGTTCGGCTCGGTGTACCGGTACGAGAAGTCCGGCGTGGTGCACGGGCTGACCAGGGTCCGTGGGTTCACCCAGGACGACGCGCACATCTACTGCACCCCCGACCAGCTGCAGGACGAGCTGGCCAGCCTGCTGGAGTTCGTGCTGAACCTGCTGCGCGACTACGGCCTGACCGAGTTCACCGCCGAGCTGTCCACCCGCCCGGAGAAGTACTTCGGCGAGCTGGAGGACTGGGAGCGGGCCGAGGCCGCGCTGGAGGCCGCGCTCAAGCGGGCGGGCCTGCCGTACCGGATCGGGCACGGCGAGGGCACGTTCTACGCGCCGAAGATCGACGTGCACTGCACCGACGCGCTCGGCCGCTCGTGGCAGCTGTCCACGCTGCAGGTCGACCTGCAGCAGCCGGAGCGGTTCGACCTGCGGTACACCGCGCCGGACGGGTCGCGGCAGCGTCCGATCATGATCCACCGCGCGCTGTTCGGCTCCATCGAGCGGTTCTTCGGCATCCTCACCGAGCACTACGCGGGGGCCTTCCCGGCGTGGCTGGCCCCGGTGCAGGTGGCCGGTATCCCGATCGCCGACGAGCACGTCGAGCACCTGCAGGGTGTCGCCCAGCGGCTGCGCGAGCGCGGGGTGCGGGTGCAGGTGGACGTCAGCGACGACCGGATGCAGAAGAAGATCCGCACGCACACCACGCACAAGGTCCCGTTCATGCTGCTGGCGGGCAACAAGGACGTCGAGGCGGGCGCGGTGTCGTTCCGTTTCCGGGACGGCTCCCAGGTCAACGGCGTTCCGGTGGACTCCGCGGTCGACGCCATCGCCGGGTGGATCGAGCGCAGGGAGAACGCCTCCCCGAGCGCGGAGAACTTCACGGTCGGCTGACTACGATCGGTGGCTATGCAGGACAGCGGGGCGCACGAGGTGCAGGACGGTGTCGGCGTCCCGGACGCGTTGCAGCGACTGTGGACGCCGCACCGCATGGCCTACATCAAAGGCGAGAACAAGCCGGACGGCGACGAGCCACAGGGCTGCCCGTTCTGCCGCATCCCTCAGCTGGACGACGCCGAGGGATTGATCGTTTTCCGCGGTGAGGTCGCCTACGCCGTGCTGAACCTGTACCCGTACAACCCCGGGCACCTGATGCTGGTGCCGTATCGCCACGTCGCCGACTACACCGACCTCACCAAGGAGGAGACCGCCGAGGTCGCCGAGCTGACTCAGACCGCGATGCGGGTGGTGCGGTCGGTGTCCAACGCGCACGGGTTCAACATCGGCATGAACCAGGGCTACGTCAGCGGCGCCGGGATCGCCGCCCACCTGCATCAGCACGTGGTCCCGCGGTGGGGAGGCGATTCGAACTTCATGCCGGTGATCGGCCGCACCAAGGTGCTGCCGCAGCTGCTGGGGGAGACCCGCCAGCTGCTGGCCGACGCGTGGCCCGGCGCGAAGAGCGCCTGATCTTTGCGGTACGCGCTGCGTGGTGCGTGTGCCTGCCCGGAAGCATCGCTCCGGCGCGCAGCCGACCGCTTGCCACTGGGTGGTGCGAGCAAGGTGAACCGGGCATCGGTCGATTCGGTATGACTCGCGCTGGGGCGGGCGGTGGACACTCGGATTTCGGTCGAACGGTTGCTCGCGAGCCGATCGATGCCGATTCCTGCGACAGGAAGCTGTGACCGCTGATGGCCGGCGGGGGTCAGTCATGCGCCCGTGGACCGATCGCCGATACCGCCCATGCGGCCTGGGCGGGACCGGGGTCAGCCATGCGCCCGTGGACGATCGGCGGTGAAGAAGATCTCCAAGACCGCGGAGCTGGGGTCAGCCATGCGCCCGTGGACGATCGACTGCGGCGTGATGCGCTTCCTGACCGCAGGTGCCCTGGTCGTCCACGTCGAGCCGCCCGCGGAGCACGTTCTCGGCCGGCGCCCGGATGGCGGACGTGGCGGTTGGTGGCCCTGGGCTCGGATCGGTGACCTTGGCGCCCGAGTACGGATCGGTGACCTTGGCGCCGGTGGTTGCGTGGTTCGTGTGCCGCTACTCCGGCGACCGATCCCGCTGTCGCGCCGAGATAGTCCGAAAAATCCCATTCCTTCCCGCGTAACTCTTTCGGGTGAAGCCGCGAATCTGGAGGCAGGCAAGGCGGTGAACCGCGGGGTCGAGGATCTGGTTTCGCCGCCGGGATTCCACAGGAGCTGATGCCCGGTCGTGCGCTGCGCGTGCTCGCCGGGCGGAAGGGGCGTGGCGATGAGTGACCGTGTCGAGTCCTCCACGCCCACCGTGCCGGCTCAGCCGCGGCTGGATCGGGAGGCGTTCTACTCACGGTCGTTCCGGCCGCCGGTCACCGCGTGGGAGCGTCGGTACCGGCAGTGGATCATCGCCGCCGATCTGGCCGCGACGGTCGTCGTGGTGGTCGTCGTCGGCGCGATCATGCAGACGCGGCACCCGCACTGGGGTGTCACACCGTTGTTCGGCCTGCCCTCGCTGATCACGCTCGAGGTGCTCACCGTCGGCGCGGTGATGCTCGCATTCGGGCTGAGCCGGGTGTGGCATCCGGTGGTGCTCGGCCAGGGCCCCGAGGAGTTCGGCAGGCTGGGCAAAGGCCTGTTCGCGTCGATCGTCGCGCTCAACGTGGCACTGCTGGCGGCGGGCAGCCCGGCGGGGGCCCGGTTCTGGGTGTTCGTGGTCGTCCCGGCCATCGCGCTGCTGGTGTTCCCGCAGCGCTACCTGGCCAGGCGCTGGCTGCACCGGGCGCGCAAGCAGGGCAGATGCCTGCTGCCGGTGCTGGCCACCGGCACGCACCAATCCATCACCGACCTGATCGACCGCACCAAGAAGGCGCCCCATGTGGGGTGGCGGGTGGCCGCGGCCTGCACCGTCCACGGCGGCAGCGACGAGCGCACCGAGATCGACGGGGTCCCGGTGGTCGGGAGATTCACCGACGTCGCCGAGCACGTCAAGCGCGGTGGCTACCGGATCGTGGCGGTGACCCCGGACCAGTACTGGACGCCGGAGCGGCTGCGCAGGCTGGCCTGGGACCTGGAGGGCACCGGCACCGAGATGGTGATCGCGCCCGGCCTGATGGAGGTGGCCGGGCCACGGCTGCACATCTCCGGCGTGCTCGGCATGCCGCTGCTGCGGGTCAGCCAGCCGGCGTTCACCGGATTCTCCCGCCTGGTCAAATCCGTCGTCGACCGGGTCGGCTCGCTGGTGCTGTTGCTGCTGCTGTCCCCGTTGATGCTGGTCACCGCGGTGGCCGTCAAGCTGGACAGCCGCGGCCCGGTGCTGTTCAAGCAGCGCAGGATCGGCAAGGACGGGGTGCCGTTCACCGTGCTGAAGTTCCGCACCATGGTCCCGGACGCCGACCGGATGCGGGCCGATCTGATCGAGGTCAACGAAGGCGCCGGGCTGTTGTTCAAGCTGCGCCGCGATCCGCGGGTCACCAGGGTCGGCCGGCTCCTGCGCCGCTACTCGATCGACGAGCTGCCGCAGCTGTTCAACGTGCTGGCCGGCTCGATGTCGCTGGTCGGCCCGCGGCCGCCGCTGCCGGAGGAGACCGCCCGGTACGCCCCGAGCGTGCGGCGACGGCTGCTGGTCAAGCCGGGCATGACCGGGTTGTGGCAGGTCAGCGGGCGCAGCGAGTTGTCCTGGGAGGAGTCGGTGCGGCTCGACCTGCGCTACGTGGAGGACTGGTCGCTGGCACTCGACTTGATGATCTTGTGGAAGACACTACGGGCCGTCATCGGCGGCGAAGGGGCGTACTGACATGACGAGCTGCCGACTGTGCGGATCCGCGGCCCTGGCCAGCGTGGTCGATCTGGGGGCGACACCGCCGTGCGAGCTGTTCCTCACCGCGGAGCAACTGGACGAGCCGGAAATGACCTACCCGCTGCACTTGCGGGTATGCACCGATTGCCTGCTCGCCCAGCTCCCACCGTTGATCACGCCGGAGGAGACCTTCACCGAGTACGCGTACTACTCGTCCTACTCGGACTCGTTCGTCGCGCACGCGCGCACCTTCGTCGACAACGCCGTGCAACGCCTCGGACTCGACGACCGTTCGTTCGTGGTCGAGGTGGCCAGCAATGACGGCTACCTCCTGCAGCACGTGGTGCAGCGCGGCATTCCGTGCCTCGGCGTCGAACCGTCGGTCAACGTCGGCGAAGCGGCGCGGGCGAAGGGAGTACCGACGGTGACCACGTTTCTCACCCCGGAATCCGGTGCCGCGCTGCGTGCCGAACACGGCCCGGCCGACCTGGTGGTGGCCAACAACGTCTACGCGCACATCCCGGACGTCGTCGGATTCACCCGCGGCCTGCGTGCGCTGGTCGCCGACGACGGCTGGGTCTCGATCGAGGTGCAGCACCTGCTCACGCTGATCGAGCGGAACCAGTACGACACCATCTACCACGAGCATTTCCAGTACTACACGGTCGCATCGGCGCAGCGGGCGCTGGCCAGTGGCGGGCTGGCCCTGGTGGATGTCGAACTGATCGACACGCACGGTGGCTCGATCCGGCTGTGGGCCCGCCCGGTGGAGGTCGCAGGCGAGCCCAGCGGCCGAGTCGCCGACGTGCTCGCCGCGGAGAAGGCGGCCGGGCTGCACGAGCTGTCCGGATACGCCGGCTTCGGCGCCGCCGTGGCGAAGGTCCGCCGCGACCTGACCGCGTTCCTGATCGAAGCGGCAGGCAACGGCAAGCGCGTGGTGGGTTACGGGGCCCCTGGCAAGGCGAACACGCTGCTCAACCACTGCGGTATCCGCACCGATCTGCTCGCCTACACCGTCGACCGCAACCCCTACAAGCACGGCCGGTTCACCCCCGGCACCCGCATCCCGATCCTGCCGCCGGAGCGGATCGCGCACGACCGCCCGGACTACGTGCTGGTCCTGCCCTGGAACCTGCGGGAAGAGCTCACCGAGCAACTGGCCTACGTGGGCGCGTGGGGCGGGCGCCTGGTCTTCGCCATCCCGCAGCTGGAAGTAGTGGAGGTAGCGCCGTGAAAGTCGTCCTGTTCTGCGGCGGTTATGGCATGCGCATGCGCGACGGGGTGTCCGCCCTGCCCAAGCCCATGGCCATGGTCGGCCCGCGTCCGCTGATCTGGCACGTGATGCGCTACTACGCGCACTTCGGCCACAAGGACTTCGTGCTGTGCCTCGGCTACGGGGCCGACCACATCAAGGAGTTCTTCCTCAATTACTCGGAGACGGCGTCCAACGACTTCATCCTGCGCGACGGCAACGTCGAGATGCTCACGTCGGACATGAGCGACTGGACCATCACGTTCGTCCACACCGGGCTGGATTCGCCGATCGGGGAGCGCCTGCGGCGGGTGCGCCGCTACGTGGAGAACGAGGAGATGTTCCTGGCCAACTACGCCGACGTGCTCACCGACGCGCACCTGCCGGACATCATCGACCGGTTCGCCGCCTCCGACGCGGGAGCTTCGCTGCTGGCCGTGCCGCCGCAGTCGGCCTTCCACGTGGTGCAGCTCGGCGAGGAGTCGCGGGTGGACCAGATCATCGAGGTCTCCACCATGCCGCTGTGGGAGAACGGGGGCTACTTCGTGCTCCGGCCGGAGATCTTCGACTACCTGCCGCCCAACGGCGACCTGGTCGGTGACGTGTGCACCGAGCTGGCCAAGCGCGGCCGGTTGCTGGCCTACCCGTACCGGGGCTTCTGGCAAGCCGCGGACACGGTGAAGGAACGCGCCGCGCTGGACGCCGCCTACGCGGCGGGCAACCGACCATGGATGCTGTGGGAGCACGGCCGGGCCGACCCGCCGCCCAAGCACCCCGAGCCGCAGCAGCTGCCCGCGTTGCAGCTGACCGAGCGGTGACCGGGCCCGCGGCCCTCGGGCGGGTGGATCGTCTCCTGCTGCTCGGGGCACATTGCGACGACATCGCCATCGGGTGCGGCGGCACGGTGCTGCAGCTGTGCCGGGCCAACCCCGGCATGCGCGTGACCGCCCTGGTGCTGTCCGGCGCCGGGACCGACCGGGAAGCCGAGGAGCGGATGGCCCTGGCGGCGCTGTGCGCCAAGGCCGAGCTGGACGTCACGGTGCTCGACCTGTTGGACGGACGCGTTCCCGCGCAGTGGCTGCGCGCCAAGGAGGCGCTGGAAGCCGTCCGGCCGTGGTGCGAGCCGGACCTGATCCTGGCGCCGTCGCCGCACGACGCCCACCAGGACCACCGGGCGCTGGCCAAGCTGGTGCCGACGGTGTTCCGGGCGCACCAGGCGCTGGGCTACGAGATCCTCAAGTGGGACGGCGACCTGGCCCAGCCCAACCTGTACGTGGCGCTGCCGGAGCAGGTGTTGGCCGACAAGCTCGACATCCTGCACCGGCACTACGGCTCGCAGCGCGGCCGGACATGGTTCGACGACGAAGCCTTCCGCGGCCTGGCCAGGGTGCGCGGTGTGCAGTCGGGCGAGCGATACGCCGAAGCCTTCCACGCCGCCAAAGTCACCCTCCGGGTGGGTGCGTCATGACGGTGCCCAACGGGGAAGTCCGCTGCCGGTTCTGCGGCAGCGTGGACGGTGCGGTGGTCGCCGACCTGGGCATGCAGCCGGCCTGCGACTACTTCCCGCTTGCCGACGCCGCCGAGCCGGACCCGGTGTACCCGCTCCGGTTGTGGGTCTGCACCGCCTGCCGGCTGGCCCAGCTGGCGGAGGATCCCACCGAGCCGGACGAGCCGCGGGGCGTCGAGCCGGTGGCGCTGGTCCGCCAGGCCGAGCAGGCCGTGGCCGCGGTACACGCCGCCGGGCTGCTGCCGGACGGCGGGGTCGCCCTCGAACACAGCAGCCCGCATGGCGGATCGTGGCTGGGGCTGCTCGAGGCCAGGGGCATCCGGGCCGCCGCCGGGGGGCAGGCCGACGTCGTGGTGGACAGCTTCGGGTTGATGCACGACGCCGACCAAGCCGCCGCGCTGCGGCTGCGCGCCGCCGAGCTCAAACCGGACGGCCTGCTGCTGGTGCAGTTCCATTCCCTGGCCGCGGTGCTGCGGGGCAAGCAGTGGAACACCATCCGGCACGGTCATCCGGTCTACCTGTCCACGCCCGCCGTGGCCGGGATGCTGGCATCGGTCGGGCTGCGCGCCGTGGCCGCGTGGTGGTTCGACCTCTACGGCGGAACCGTCCTGTTGGCCGCGCGCCGCCAAGGCCCGGTGAGCCCGTCCGTCCAGCATCTGATCGACGACGAGCTGGCCGCGGGCGTCGGCGACCTGGACGTGCTGCGCGGCCTGGCCGCCTCCGCCGCCGAGTCGGCACTGGTGCTGCGCAGCTGGCTGGCCTCCGAGCGGGCGCAGGGCCGCACGGTGATCGGGTACGGCGCGGCCTCTCGGGCGGTGCCGCTGCTCAACCACGCCGGGATCGGCCCCGACCTGCTTCCCGCGGTCGCCGACGCCTCCGAGGCCAAGCAGGGCAGGCGGTTCCCCGGGGCCGGGGTACCGATCATCGCACCCGACGAGCTGGTCGCACTGGCTCCGGACGACGTGGTGCTGTTCGTGCCCGACATGCTCGCCGAGGTCCGCGCCCGGCTGCCCGAGGTGGAACGCCGGGGCGGCCGCTGGGTGCTGCTGGAACCGAGTCCCCGGGTGATCGAACCCGACCCGCGAACCATGACGAACGGCTGAAAGGCACCTGACACGATGACTGCGCCCAGCGTGACCGCCCGTATGCGAGCCGACGAGGTGTGCGCCGCCGACCTGGCCATCATGCTTGCCGACTTGGCAGCCGCAGGCGCCGACCTGGCCAGGATGTCCGGCCGGCGGCTGCTGATCACCGGCGGCGCCGGCTTCCTCGGCTACTACCTGGTCCAGCTGCCGCTGGCCTGGAACGACCTGAACCCCGGCGCGCCGCCGATCGCGGTCACGGTGTTCGACAACTACATCCGCGGCGTGCCGCCATGGCTGGACCGGCTCGCGCAGCGCGACGACGTCACCTTGCGGCCGCACGACGTGCGGGAACCGCTCCCGGACGACATGGGCGACGTCGCCTACGTCATCCACGCGGCGGGCATCGCGTCACCCACGTACTACCGGGCGCACCCCATCGAGACCATGGACGCCAACATCACCGGGCTGCGCAACCTGCTCGACTACGCCGCCAGCCGACTGGCCGCCGGGGCCCGCTTCGACGGGATGCTGTTCTTCTCCTCCAGCGAGATCTACGGCGATCCGGATCCGGCGGCGATCCCGACCCCGGAGACCTACCGCGGGTTCGTCTCCTGCACCGGTCCGCGGGCCTGCTACGACGAGTCGAAACGGTTCGGCGAGACGCTGTGCGTCAACTTCGCGCAGCAGTTCGGGGTGCCGGCGCGGATGGCCAGGCCGTTCAACAACTACGGCCCCGGCATGAAGATCACCGACGGCCGGGTGATCGCCGACCTGTGCCGGGACGCGCTGGCCGGGCGCGACCTGGTGCTGCGTTCGGACGGCACCCCGCGCCGCACGTTCTGTTACGTCTCCGACGCCGTCACCGGCTACTACCTGGCGTTGCTCAAGGGCGGCGACGGCGAACCGTACAACGTGGGCATCGACGGCCCGGAGATCTCCATGCTCGAGCTGGCCACCGCGATCGCGCACGTCACCAGGGAGCTGACCGGCCGTCAGCTCGCCGTCACGCACCAGCCGAGCCCGGAGTCGGCCTACCTGGTCGACAACCCCAACCGGCGCTGCCCGGACATCGGCAAGCTGCGCGCCCTCGGCTACCGGCCGCGGGTCGGCCTGGAAGAGGGCTTGCGGCGCACGTTGCAGTGGTATGCCGGCAATCCCGGCGGGACGGAGCAATGATGCGGATCGCCGTCATCGGAGCCGGATACGTCGGGCTGGTCACCGGCGTGGGCTTGGCCGAGCACGGGCATCGCGTCGTGTGCGTGGACGTCGACGCGGCTCGGGTCGATGTGATCAACGCCGGCCGGGCACCGATCTTCGAAACCGGTTTGGACGACCTGCTGGCACACCACATCGGGGCCGGGTTCACCGCCACGACCGACCTGGCCGGCGCCGTCAGCGGCAGCGACGTCACGTTCATCTGCGTGGGTACGCCCGCCAGGCCGGACGGCAGCATCGACACGTCGTTCGTGACCGCCGCGGCCGCGGAGGTGGGCGGCGCATTGCGGCCGGGGAGCAGTGTGGTCGTCAAGAGCACCGTGGTGCCTGGGACGACCGACGGCCCGCTGACGGAGGTCTTGGCGGAGACGTCCGGGCTGCGGCCCGGGCAGGACTTCGGTGTCGGCGCCAATCCCGAGTTCTTGACCGAGGGCCAGGCGGTCGCGGACTTCCTCGACCCGGACCGCATCGTCATCGGTGGCGACGACCTGGCGGTAGCGGCACTGCGCGAGGTGTACGCGGGCTTCGCGGGCACTCCGCTGGTGCAGACCAACGCGCGCACCGCCGAGATGATCAAGTATGCCTCCAACGCCATGCTCGCCACGGCCATCTCGTTCACCAACGAGCTGGCCAACCTGGGAGCGGCGCTGGGCGGCGTGGACACCACGGAGGTCATGCGCGGCGTGCACTTGTCGCGCTACCTCACCGCGGAATCGCCGGGCCCGGCGGGCCTTGCGGCGTTCTTCGCGGCCGGATGCGGCTACGGCGGGAGCTGTCTGCCGAAGGACGTCGCCGCGCTGACCGCATTGGGCGAGCAGGCAGGTTCGCCGCTGCGCGTGCTGCAGGCGGTCGCGGCGGTCAACGACGAGCAGCCCGTGCGACTGGCCGACATCGCCGAACGTGCCCTGGGCGGGCTCGCCGGCCGCCGGGTGACGGTTCTGGGCTTGGCCTTCAAACCGGACACCGACGACACCCGGCACTCGCCGGCGTTCCCGGTGATCCGTCAGTTGCGCAGCAGGGGCGCGGACGTGGTGGTGCACGACCCCGTGGTCGGCGCCGAGGCCGTGGCCGGCATCCCCGGCGTCACGCACGTGGCGGATCTGCCGGTCGCGGTCAAAGGTGCCGATGCGGTCGTGCTGGTCACCAGGTGGGAGCAGTATCAGCGGCTGCCGGAGGTGCTGTCCGGCCTCGGAGCGAATCCGCTGGTGGTGGACGGCAGGCGGGCGCTCGCCCCGTCGTCGGTGCCGCGTTATGCGGGGATCGGGCGGTAACGGGTGGCAGTCACCACGAGCAGATCGGCGAGCGACGCGGCGAGCGCATCGGTGCAGGCGCCGGGCGGCGGGCCACTCGGCAGCCGGGCAGGCCAT
>NZ_PKFA01000025.1:0-78417 GCF_002919275.1 Thermocrispum sp.
GGGGAGGGCACCTCGGTGTCGACCTTGTCGGTGGAGATCTCCACCAGCGGTTCGTCCACCTCGACGGTGTCGCCGACCTGCTTCAGCCACCGGGTCACCGTGCCCTCGGTGACGCTCTCGCCCAGCTCGGGCAGCGTGACCGGGGTGCCGGAGGCGGCGGATCCGTCGCCACTCGCCGAGGCCGGCTCCGCGGCGGGTGCTTGCGGGGCCGGGGCCTGCTGCTCCTCGGTGGCCGCAGGCGCGGCGGCCTGCGCTGGTTCTTCCTCGGCGGCGGCAGCACCCTGCTGCTCGCCACCGGCGTCGCCGCCGGAGCCACCGGACCCGTCGTCGATCACCGCGAGCTCGGCCCCGACCTCGACGGTCTCGTCCTCCTGCGCGACGATGCGCGCCACGACGCCCGCGACGGGGGAGGGCACCTCGGTGTCGACCTTGTCGGTGGAGATCTCCAGCAACGGCTCGTCGACGGCGACCGTGTCACCTTCCTTCTTGAGCCACCGCGTGACGGTTCCCTCGGTGACGCTCTCGCCGAGTTCCGGCAGTCTGACGGAGAAGGCCATCGCTGTTTAGCTCCTTGAGGCAGTAGTGGTTCGGGGATCAGGCGTGGACGTGAAGCGGTTTGCCGGCCAGCGCCAGGAAGGCCTCGCCGAGCGCTTCGTTCTGCGTGGGATGGGCGTGGATCAACGGGGCGACGTCCTCCGGGAAGGCCTCCCAGTTGTAGATCAGCTGGGCCTCGCCGATCAGCTCACCGACGCGGTCGCCGACCATGTGCACCCCGACGACCGGGCCGTCCGGCGCCTTGACCAGCTTCACCGCGCCCGACGTCTTGAGGATCTGGCTCTTGCCGTTGCCGCCGAGGTCGTACGTCAGCGTGGTCACCCCTGAACCGTATCGTTCTTTCGCCGCGTCTTCAGTGAGACCGACCGATGCCACCTCGGGGTGGGAGTAGGTCACTCGCGGGATGCCCGCCTCGTCGATCGGCTTGGGCTTCAGCCCGGCGATCTGCTCGGCGACGAAGATGCCGTGCGCGAAGCCGCGGTGCGCCAGCTGCAGCCCGGCGACGATGTCGCCGACGGCGTACACGCCGTCGATGTTGGTGCGCAGCCGCTCGTCGGTGCGCACGAAGCCCCGCTCCAGCGCGATCCCGACCTCCTCGAAGCCGTGGCCCGCGGTGT
Organism: Thermocrispum sp.; assembly: GCF_002919275.1. Lineage (NCBI taxonomy): Bacteria > Bacillati > Actinomycetota > Actinomycetes > Pseudonocardiales > Pseudonocardiaceae > Thermocrispum > Thermocrispum sp. The sequence continues at coordinate 1,173 of NZ_PKFA01000025.1, forward strand.
TCGGCCCGCGGCCCACCGCGACCAGCAGCACGTCCGCCGCCAGGGTCTCGCCGTTCTCCAGCGACACCTCGACGCCGTTGTCGTCCTGCCTGGCCCCGGTGAACTTCACACCGGTCTTGAATCCGATCTTGCGGCGCCGGAAGGCCCGCTCCAGCTGCTTGGACGCGAACTCGTCCTCCGAGGGGACCAGGCGCGGCAGCGCCTCGACCACGGTGACGTCGGTGCCGAAGGAGGCCCAGATGCTGGCGAACTCCACGCCGATGACACCGCCGCCGAGCACCACCGCCCGCTCCGGGACGGTGTCCAGCAGCAGCGCCTGGTCGCTGGTGATGATCCGCCCGGTGATCTCCAGCCCGGGCAGCGTCCTGGCGTACGAGCCGGTCGCCAGCACGACGTTGCGGCCGGTGTAGGTCACGCCGTCCACCTCGACGGTGGTCGGGCTGGTCAGCGTCCCTGCGCCCTCGACGATGGTGACCTTGTGCGCCTTGGCCAGGCCCTGCAAGCCCTTGTAGAGCCGCGACACCACGCCGTCCTTGTACTTGTGCACCCCGGCCATGTCGACGCCCTCGAACACCGACTTGACGCCGAACTGCTCGCCTGCCCGGGCGTTGTCGGCGATCTCCGCGGCGTGCAGCAGGGCCTTGGTCGGGATGCACCCGCGGTGCAGGCACGTCCCGCCCAGCTTGTCCTTCTCCACCAGGATCACCGACAGGCCCAGCTCGGCCGCGCGGAACGCGGCCGCGTAGCCTCCCGAGCCGCCACCCAGGATGACAAGGTCAGCGGACGTTTCGGTCACGGTCACTCCTCATCGTCAGGCTTACACCACACCAGGGATCACACCATGGCCGCGCTGACGGCCCGGCGTCCGCGGGTCGCGCGTGCGCCGTGGTTCACCTCATCTTGTCATTACGGATGCCACGCTAGCGACCGGAGAACGGCTGTGGGACACCACACCCGGGCTTCCGGCAGAATGTGCCCACACTGACGGGACGGAGTTGGTTGTGTTGGCGTGGTTCAGGCGGCGCAAGGGCAAGCAGAAGCAGGGCGTGCTCCGCAAAGCCACCTCGAACGATTTCGCCCACCTCGAGGCATGGGCGGCGTCGCGGCGCGGGGTCGAGGCGTACTTCGAACCCCGCACGCACGTCACCGAGGCGACAGTGGTCTTGGTGGCGCACGACGGGGAGTGGACGAGGCGACGCGTCGACAGCCTGGAATCGCTGCAGAAGTTCGGTGCGAAACGGTCGATCCCGGTTTACGAAGTCAATCGTGTCGGCTACCCGAAGCGGATGCGGGAGTACACCCAGCGGATGAAGGCGCAGCGCAAGCGGGACGGCCAGGTGTGATCCACTCCGCACCGCGATGAGTCCGGCCCGGCGCGGCGGTCTGCACTGCTGAACATCCACCGGACTCGACACCGAGGAGACGCCATGCGCCGGGTGATCTGTTCCATGGGCACGTCGCTGGACGGCTACATCGTCGACGCCGACGGCGAGTTCGCCTGGTCCAAGCCGGACGAGGAGTTGTTCGCCTTCGTCACCGAGGAGATCCGGCACGTGGACGCCTTCGTGCTCGGCCGCAGGCTCTACCAGACGATGCTCTACTGGGAGGACGTCGATCAGCTGCCCGGGCTGTCCGAGGCGGAGCTGGTGTGGGCCCGGCTGTGGCAGGCGCTGCCGAAGGTGGTCTTCTCCACCACGCTGACGTCGGTGCGCGGCAACACGCGCCTGGCCAGGCGGGGCCTGGCGGAGGAGATCGAGCGATTGCGAGCCGAGCCGGGCGACGGTGACATCGCCGTCGGTGGCGCGCATCTTGCCGCGCAGGCGGCTGAACTCGGTGTGATCGACGAGTACCGCATCCGGGTGCACCCGGTGCTGGTCGGTGGCGGCGTGCCGTTCTTCCCGCGGAACGAGCGGCACGTGGACCTGGAACTGAAGGAATCCCGGGTGTTCGGCTCCGGCGTCGTCTACCAGCGCTACCGCGTGACACGCCAAGGCCCGGCAGCACGAAAGCCCCGTGATGCCGGGCGCGAGGCGTGATCAGCCGTTCTCGGCGATGTCCGCCAGGACGGCGGCCAGCGTACGGACCGGGACGCCGGTGCCGCCCTTGCCGGTGTAACCCCACACCGAGTCGCTGTAGGCGGGGCCGGCGATGTCGATGTGCACCCACGGCACGCCGTCCGGCACGAACTCGCGCAGGAAGATCCCGGCGGCCAGCATGCCGCCCCATCGGTGGCCGGTGACGTTGGCGATGTCGGCCAGCTTGGAGTCCAGATCCGAGCGCAGCTCCTCCGGCAGCGGCATGGGCCAGCCGCCCTCCCCGGTGCGCTGCGCGATGTCGGCCACCCGGTCGCGGAACTCGTCGCTGCCCATGATGCCCGGCGTGCGGTTGCCCAGGGCGACGACCTGCGCGCCGGTGAGGGTGGAGGTCTCGATCAGGTAGTCGGGTTCGTCCTCGCCCGCCCGCGCGATGGCATCGGCCAGGATCAGCCTGCCCTCCGCGTCGGTGTTGAGCACCTCGACCGTCTTCCCGCCGTACATGGCCAGCACGTCGCCGGGCCGGTAGGCGGTCCCCGACGGCATGTTCTCCGCCAGCGGCAGGTAGGCGATCACCTCGAGCGGGTAGTTGAGCTCGGCAGCCAGCAGCACGGTGGCCAGCTGGGCGGCCGCACCAGCCATGTCCGAGGTCATCTCGTCCATCTTCGCTGCGGGCTTGAGCGAGATGCCGCCGGTGTCGAACGTGATGCCCTTGCCGACCAGCGCCACCTTCGCCTTCGGCTTGCCGGGCCGGTAGTGCAGGCGGACCAGCCGGGGCGGCCGCGACGATCCGCCGCCGACCCCGAGGATGCCGCCGTAGCCTGCTCGCTTGAGCTGCTTCTCGTCGAGGATCTCCACCGCGATCCCGGCCTTCTCGGCCAGCGCCGCCGCACGCTTGGCGAACGACGCCGGGTACAGGTCGTTCGGCGCGGTGTTGACAAGGTCGCGAGCCGTCACCACCGCGGAGGCGACCGCGGTCGCGGCCTTCAGCGTCGCCTTGTGCTCCTTGTTGGTCCCGGCGGCCGGGCGGACGAAGTCGACGGTCTTCACCGGGGCGTCGCCTGGGGCGGACTTGTACTCGGTGAACTGATACGCGCCCAGCGCGATGCCTTCGACGGCCGCTCGCAGGTCGATCTCCGACAGCGTCACCAGCGCCCGCTTGGTGCCTGCCAGGGCGCGTCCCGCGGCACCGCAGGCGCGCCTGACCTGCTCCGCGGTCGGTTCACCGTTGGTGAGCTTGCCGAGGCCGGTGGCGTAGACGGCGCTCGCGCCGAGCTTGCCGAAGGTCGGGATGCGCACGACCTCGTCGGCCGAGCCGGTGGCGCCGGCTGCCTTGAGCGCGTCCAGCAGCTGGCCGTCGAACGCTTCGTCGACCGCGGCCGCGCCTTCGGCCAGCGCCACGGTGTCACCTTCGCTGATGGTGCCGATGACGATCACGTCCGCTTTGCCAGAGCGGATCGCCTCGGCGGTGTGGTCGGTCAGGCCGCATTTCGGCACGGTCACGGGGGCTCCCTCTGCATGCTGTCGATGAACGTGAGCCATGCTAATGGCGTGTCTTCGGGGCGACGGAACAGCCTTTGGTAGGGAGCGGACCACGTGCACACCCTGCCGGCGCTGCTCACCGCGCTGCCCACGGCATCCGCGGTCGGCGGGTGGTGGCTGATCGCCGGCCTGGTCGTCGCCGGGGCGTTCGCCGCACTGTTCACCGGAACGGGCAGACGCCGCGCCGTGCCCCATCCCGTGTTGCGCGTGGCCGTGTGGGGCTTGCTCGCCGCGGTCGCCGCGCGAGCGTTCGCAGCCGTCGTCTTTCCGCAATACGACAGCCTGGCCGCGGCAGTGGTGATCGTCGTGACGGGTGGGGGAGTGATCCTCGGGCTGGCCGCCCCGCCCGCGAGCCGCCGGGCGGCGTCCGCGGTGCTGCTGCTCGGGGCGGCGAGCTTCGCGGCCATCTGCGCGACCGTCGATCCGCCGCCCACCGTGGTGCCGGTTCCGGCGGACGACACCTCAGCCGCGAGTTCGTTCGCGGTCGCCGGACTGTTCGTCGCACCGATGCTCGTCCTCGACCCCGCCGGCTCGGCACGGCGAGGGCTGGCTCGCGTCGCGGCTGCCGTGGTGGCCACGTGTGCCGTTGCGGCGGGCGCGTTGTATCAGCTCGGCCCGCAACGTCTTGCGGTATCGGACGCACCGCTGCACGACGCGTTGGCCGCAGCAGACGCCGCCGTGCTGACCACGATGCTCGAAGCTTTCGTCGTGGTGGGCACCCTCACGGCCGTCCTCGTCGCGCTCGCCTCCGCCCGGCGCGCGGCGTCGGCGGGTCCACGGCCGAGAATCCTCGTCGGCGCTGTGGTCGCCGGTGCCGTGGTGCTTGCCTCGACCGTCGACCCCGTAGTCGTGCTGGCCGCTGCCTCGGTGGTCGCGGTGACCAGTTCCGTGCTCGGTTGGGTGCAGGCGGGGCAGAACGGCGGACGGCAAAACGGCAAGTAGACCGAAGCCCGTTACTTGGACGTCCGAGTAACAGGTAAATTCGCACCATGACGACCGCGATGCCTTTCACCCACGTCGCTCACCCCGATCCGGCACCTGCCGAGCGAGTGGCCGAGGTATTGGCCAATCCGGGGTTCGGCACGCACTTCACCGACCACATGGTCACGGTGTCGTGGAGTGCGGAGCAGGGGTGGCACGACGCCAAAGTCGAACCGTACGCGCCCCTGACGCTCGACCCGGCGACCTCGGTACTTCACTACGGGCAGGCCGTGTTCGAGGGCCTGAAGGCCTACCGGCAGCCGGACGGATCGATCGCGACGTTCCGTCCGGAGGTCAACGCCCGGCGGTTCCAGGGCTCGTGCGCGCGGCTGGCCATCCCGGAGCTGCCGGAGCAGGTCTTCCTCGACTCGTTGCGTGAGCTGATCGCGGTCGACGGCAGGTGGGTACCGGACGCCGAGGGCTCGTCGCTGTACTTGCGCCCGTTCATCATCGCCACCGAGGCGGGACTGGGCGTGAACCGGCCGGCGAACTCGTACCTGTACACGCTGATCGCCTCGCCTGCCGGGTCGTACTTCTCCGGTGGCGTGAAGCCGATCAAGCTGTGGATGTCGACCGAGTACAGCCGGTCGGCACCCGGCGGCACCGGGTTCGCCAAGTGCGCGGGCAACTACGCGGCCTCGTTCCTGCCGCAGGCGGAAGCGGTCGAGCAGGGCTGCGACCAGGTCGTCTACCTGGACGCGGCCACCCACGAGTGGGTCGAGGAACTGGGCGGGATGAACCTGTTCTTCGTGTTCGGCTCGGGGGAGAACGCGCACCTGGTGACGCCGGAGCTGAACGGCAACCTGCTGGCAGGCGTGACCAGGGACTCGATCCTGACGCTGGCCCGCGACTTCGGCTACTCGGTGGAGGAACGCCGGGTCTCGGCCGAGGAATGGGAGAAGTCCGCGCTCTCCGGTGAGCTGACCGAGGTGTTCGCGTGCGGAACCGCGGCGGTGATCACCCCGGTGGGGTCGGTCAAGCATGCGGGTGGCGAGTTCACCGTCGCCGACGGCGGCGCGGGCGAGATCACCATGCGGCTGCGCGAGGAGCTGGTCGGCATTCAGTACGGCACGCGCCCGGACAAGCACGGCTGGCGGTACCCGCTCGGCTGAGCGGCGACTGCGGACGACCGGTTCGGACACGGCACGAAGCTGCACCTGGCCCGTCGGGACGGCACGCCCGGCGGGCCAGCACGTCCGGCATGCCTGCGGCACAGCGGTACAGGCGGAAGCAGCTGGAGTGCATGCGCCGGGCCGGCACCTCGGTTCAGGACCCGACGATCGACGACCGGTACCGCGGCCCCGAGCGACCGTCAGGACCGCGGCGGCGCGCTCCGACCGCATCGGGCCCCGATTCCGTGCGTCTTGGCTGCCCGATTCTCGTGCGTCTTGGCTGGCGGTCGGCCACGGGCCAGCTCGTCGCTGCGCCAGCAGGCCGGGAAAGGCCGCCACGTCCCGTTGTGGGGTCTCAGGGTAAGCGCAGCGTCGACAGCTCTCGCCGTGCTCGCGCAAACCCGGCCGACCGTTTCCCAAGTGATCTCCTCGACGAGGCCGTCCGCTCACCTCGGTCTCGTGGGTGAGCACGCGCCAGCCGGTGTGATCAGCGCGGGCCGATGGTGCCGGGAGCCGTTGCCGTCACGCGTCGGCGAGGAGCCAGGCGGCCGCGGTCACCAGTGGCAGCGCCAGCAGGCCAGCGGTCGGGGCATCCCCGCCCAGCCGGAGGTCCAGCAGCGGCTCCAGATCCAGGTGCTGCAGCGCGACGGCGTGGGCCGGTTCGGTGGTGCTCGACGCGGCCAGCCACCAGTCGCGCGCTCCGGGCGCCAGCTCCTCCGCGACCACGGCGGCGGCCAGCACGGTCACCCCGCCCAGCAGGACCGGCGTCCGCCGGACGGCGGCCTGGATCAAAAAGCCGGTGAGCCCGGCCAGGTCGGCCCCGCCAGCGGCGGCCAGCAGCTCCATCGGCTGGGACAGCCGTGGCTTGGCGCGGCGCATGGCGTCGCGAATGGCGGAGGTCTTGCGCATCCATGCCGTGTCGTCGATGCCGGAGCCACGGCCGACCACGGCGACCGGTTCGGTGTCGGTGAGCGTGCCGATCAGCACCGCCGCCGGGGTCGTCGCGCCGGCGCCCACGCTGGAGGCGACCAGCAGGTCGGCGCCCCCGTCGACCTCCGCGTCGGCCATCTCCATGCCCTTGCGGACGGCCGATTCCGCTTCTTCTGCGGTCATGGCGTCTGCGGTGTCGATGGGGCGGGCGGCCGGCTCCATCTCGACGACGCGTGTTCCGGCGTTCGCTGCTTGGGCGAGCGCGCCGACGGCGCCACCGCCGACATTGATCTCCGCCACTAGCTTCCCGGCGGCGTCAGCGCCGTGGGACGACACGCCGCGTTCGGTGATTCCGTGCTCGGCCGCGAACACGACGACTCGCGGCGTTCGCAAACGGCGTGGCGGGCACGTGCCCTGACACCCGGCAAGCCACGACGCGACGGTCGCGAGCTTGCCCAAGCCCAAGGGGCCTGCCGGGGTGGCCACCGTGTCGTCGGCGCCCGCCAGGCTCAGCGCAGCGGTGCGGGCGGATCCGTCCGGAGGTTCGATGCGAGGCAGTTCCAGCACAGTCGCCGACGTCATACCGGGATCTCGTCACCCGGCTTCACCCGGGGACGCGGGATGCGAAGCTTGCGCAGCTGGGTGGCCCGGATGAAGCAGTACCAGCCGATCGACCGGCCCTTGATGGTCTCCTTCGGGAACTTCTCCCTGGCCAGCCTGGTGATCCGGCGCCCGTTGTAGAACGCCTCCATGATCATGGCCAGCAGCAGGATCATGCACGTCGACGTGATCACCTGCTGCACCACCAGGTTGGGGAACAGCGTGGAGACGAACATCACCAGCGCCATCGGCATGAACAGCCCGAGCAGGTTGCGGCGCGAGTCCACGCAGTCGCGCGCGAACGCCTTGACCGGTCCGCGGTCGTGCGGCGCGAGATACCGCTCGTCGCCGGCCAGCATGCGTTCCCGCCGCTCCCGCCGCAGTGCCTTGAGCTCTTCCTTGCTCACCGGGTTGGCCTTGCGCAGCTCCCGGTTGCGCCTGATGGCCTCCCGCGTGGTCTTCGGCGGCGGGGGGACCGGGCCGCGGCGCCTTCCTTCGGCTTCCCGGCGCGACGGCGTCGGGCGCCCCTTCTTGGGGGTGTAGCCCCGGCGATTGTGGGGTTGCGCACTTTCCTCGTCGTGCTCGGGGGCCTCGGCGTCCTTGGTGTCCGTCGATGAACTGCCTTTACGCAAGAACCTCACGATCCCAGCCTATGGCACCGTCACCCGGATTGGTTCAGCAGGAGCGGCGGATGTGTCACCATGGACGCAGAAGCAGACGTATACCGGGTGGCGGTCGGACCAGGCTGGGAACAGATCGCACGGCCGCGGCGTTGCCCCAGATGTACGCGCACGACCCAAGGAGAGTCATGACGACTGCTGAGCAGACCGGGACGAAAACCGAGCAGACGCACGGCGTCGTGTTGACCGAGGCTGCGGCGGCCAAGGCGAAGGCGTTGCTGGAGCAGGAGGGCCGCGACGACATGCACCTGCGGCTCGCGGTGCAGCCCGGCGGCTGCGCCGGTCTGCGCTACCAGCTGTTCTTCGACGAGCGGGAGCTGGACGGCGACCTGTTCCGCGAGTTCGACGGGCTGCGCGTGGCGGTGGACCGGATGAGCGCCCCGTACGTGGACGGCGCGGTCATCGACTTCGTGGACACTATCGAGAAGCAGGGGTTCACGATCGACAACCCGAACGCCACGGGTTCCTGCGCCTGCGGCGACAGCTTCAACTGAGCCGCCCGCACCGGCTGGCGCCCGGATGAGGTCGTCGGCCGGTTCGTGTTGAGAACGACGCCCTCGATGGCGCTGTCGACGAGCCTGCACGTGTCGCCCGCGTGCGGCGGCCGACTTCGTCGAGAACCGATCGGCGGCGACCTACTGGACGTGTCGCCCGCGTGGGTCGGCGTGCCCTGGTAACCCATCCGTGCGACAGTGGTTCGCGCGACCGGTATTTTCCGGCGTTGATGCGAGTTAACGCGACGACGCCGATGGGCGACACCGAGGAGTGACCAACGGAATGGCTCAGCAGCCCGACTTGTCCGTGATCGCCGGGGCACCGGTGGCGGTGTGCGGCAGCATCGCCACCGACCACCTGATGCACTTCCCAGGCCGGTTCGCCGAGCAGCTGGTCGCCGAGCAGCTGCACCGGGTGTCGTTGTCGTTCCTGGCCGACGACCTGGTGGTCCGGCGGGGCGGCACGGGCGGCAACATCGCCTACGGCCTCGGCGTACTAGGGGCGCGCCCGGTGCTGGTCGGCGCGGTCGGTGACGATTTCGGCGACTACCGCGCCTGGCTGGAACGGCACGGGGTGGACACCTCGGGGGTGCACATCTCGGAGGTCGCGCACACGGCGCGGTTCGTCTGCACCACCGACGAGGACAACTGCCAGATCGGCACGTTCTACGCGGGCGCGATGGCGGAGGCCCGCAACATCGAGCTGGCGCCGCTGGTGGAGCGCACCGGCCGGTTCGGCCTGGTGCTCATCGCCCCGGACGATCCGGAGGGCATGCTGCGGCACGCGGAGGAGTGCCGCCAGCGGGGCTGGCCGTTCGCAGTCGATCCGTCCCAGCAGCTGGCCAGGATGAGCGGGGCGCAGGCCCGCAAGCTGATCGCGGGGGCACTGCTGTTGTTCAGCAACGACTACGAGCTGGGCCTGCTGCTGCGCAAGACCGGGTGGACCGAGCAGGAGGTGCTGGAGCAGGTCGGCCTGCGGGTCACCACGCTCGGCCCCAAGGGAGCGGAGATCGTCGGCGCGGACGGTACCGCGCTGCACGTCGGCGCGGCGAAAGAGCTGTCCAAGACGGACCCGACGGGCGTCGGTGACGGCTTCCGCGCCGGGTTCGTCGCCGCGCTGCGCGCCGGGTTGGGCCTGCAGCGCGCCGCTCAGCTGGGTTCGGTCATTGCCGTGCTGGTGCTGGAGACCGTCGGCACCCAGGAGTGGCGGTACGAGCGCTCGGAGGTGCTGCGGCGCCTGGCCGAGTCGTACGGATCCGAAGCCGCCGAGGAGATCGCTCCGGCACTGCCCGGTTGATCCGCACAGCACCACTCACGGCAGCAGCACCATGCTGTCGCCGAACTCGTGCCACAACAGGCGGTGCTCCACCGCGTCGGCATAGGCGGCGTCGACCAGTTCCTTCCCCGCCACGGCATCCAGCAGGCTCAGATGACTGGCCTGCGGGTCGTGCAAGCCGGTGATCAGTCCGGAGACCACCCGGGCGGGACGATCCGGTCCGAGCACGAGATCCGTCCAGCCGCTCGTGCCGCGCTCGTGCCCGGCCGATTCCAGCGCACGCACCACCGTGGTGCCGACCGCGATCACCCGCCGCCCGCTGGCGCGCGCCAGCGCGACGAGCCGTGCGGTGGCGTCCGGGACGATGAACGGCTCGGGCGTGGGCGGTTCGTGCACCTCGGGGCTGGACACCCCGGCGTGCAGTACGACCGGCGCCACGATCACCCCGCGAGCCATCAGCCGCACCAGGAGCTCGGCGGTGAACGGACGGCCTGCGCTGGGCATCTCGGCGCTGCCCGGTTCGGTCGCATAAACCGTCTGGTACGCGGCGAGCGGAAATGCGCCGCCCATGTACCCGTAGGTGATGGGACGGCCGTAGCTGCGCAAGTACTCGGTGCGCGAGACGGCAGGGGCGGTCGTCGCGCGCCACAGCCGAGACTCTGCGGCATCCGCGTCCGGGTACGGCACGATCAGCTTGAGCAGCACCTCGCCCGGCAGCCGCACGTGTTCCCCCGGCGCGACACCGGAGCGCCATCCCGTGCCGTCCGGTTCACGAAGTTCGACGACCCAGTCGCCGTTGTCCAGTTCCAGCGCGACGTGCACCGGCAGCGTGCCGTCCCGGTACTGCCCGTCGACGGCGGCAGGCAGGGTGGCGGAGGTGTTGACGACCAGCAGGTCGCCGGGGGCCAGCCAGGCAGGCAGATCGCGGAACCGGGTCAGGTGCCTGCCGGACCGGGTGGCGACGAGGAGCCGCACGTCGTCGCGCTCGAAACCGCGCCATTCCGGTGGGGCGGTGGCCTCGGCCGACTCGGGCACGGCGAACCGGGTGCTCATGACGGCACCGCCGCGGGGAGCTCGGTTGCGCGGTAGCGGCCGCTGGGCAGGGCGCCGTCGAACAGTGGCTGCATTGCGGCGGCCACGCCGCCCGGATCGGCCCGGTCGGAGATGTCCTCGCCGGGGAAGGCCGCTTGGTGCATCGCGGTGTTCATGTCGCCAGGGTCGACCGCGTACACCCGCAGATCGAGTTCCTCCTCGGCCAGCACGGCCGACACCTGATCGAGCGCGGCCTTGCTCGCACCGTAGCCGCCCCAGCCGGGATAGGCGGCTTCGGCGGCATCCGAGCTGATGTTGATCACCCGGCCTCGTGCCGTGCGTAGCTGGGGGAGGAGTTCCGCGGTCAGCCGCACCGGTGCAAGCACGTTGACCTCGAAGATCCTGTGCAGTTCGGCCGCCGTGACGGTGTCGAGCCTGGCCCCGGGCAGCGACGGGCTCGGTCCGAGTTCGCTGGCGTTGTTCACCAGCATGGCTGTGCCACCGGCGGCACGGGCGGCTTCGGCCAGCCGGCGGCGGTGGTCGGCATCGGCGACGTCGCCGGGCACGGCGGTGACGAGCTCGTTCGCCAGGTTCGCCAGGGCGTCTTTCAGCCGGGCGGCGTTTCGTGCGTCGGCGACGACATGCCACCCGTGACGGGTGAGCGCGGTGGTCACGGCCAGCCCGAGGCCGGCGGAGGCCCCGGTGACGACGGCCACCGGGGCCTTGGTGGAAGTGCGATGAGTCATGCCCCCATCGTCAAACTTCGACTTAAGTCGAGGTCAAGGCGTGCCGTGCAGGTTTTTCGCCGTCGGCGACGTCGGCACCGTCGCCGGGTCGGGATACGTGCCCAGAATCCGGTCCGCGGTGCCGCTGGTGGTGACCGTGAACCAGTAGTGCTCGTTCTTGTAGTGATGACGCCGGTGGTTGCGCCACACCGCTCGGTAGATGCGGCCCCGTGGCTTGTAGTCACTGTGGATCAGGTAGTGGGTCCACTCGTACCCCAGCCCGAGCGCGAACACGCCGACGACGAAGGTCAGCCCGGTGCCGGTGCGCGGGAACGCGACCAGCCCGATCACCACGGTGCCGATCAGCAACCAGATCAGCGCCTGCCAGGGAATGAACACCAGGGGGATGTCACGCGGATCGGCGTGGTGCTCCCGGTGCTTGCGGGCGAGCAGCGAGTCGAGTCGGATCGGGCCCAGCTTGCGGGGCTTCCAGTGCAGGATCACCACGTGCACGACCCACTCGAAGAACGGGAAGACCGCCAGCATGATCGCAGGCACGAGTGCGTCATTCCACGTCCACTCGCCCACCGCGAGGCGGGCCACCACCGCGGCGGCCAGCGACGTGCAGATCATCCACGGCGAGGGGTGACGCCAGAACTCCCTGGCCGCCTCCCCCAGCGTGATCGTCTTGCGCGAGCGGCGCAGCGCTTCCTCGTCGGCGCGAACGCGGGCGCGGGCTTCCGGCTCGTTCATGATTGCTCCAGGTGACGCAGTGCGGTGAACATCCGTTCGGTGGCCGGGGTGAGCAGATCGACCGCGCGGTCGCGTGCCTGGCGGGCGTCGCCCGCCGTGACGGCGGCGGCCAAGGCGCGGTAGGCGTCGATGCGGTCGACTTCGGCGGCCATGATCGTGGTGAGGGCGTCGACCGCAGGCAGGTACGCGGCCCGCAGGCCGTTGAACATCAGGCGGAACACGATCGACGAAGCGCCTTCGACCAGCACGTCCCAGAAGTCGAGGGCCCGGTGCTGGCGTCGTACCGGGTCGTCGGCGGCCACCAGCGCGGCAATGACCGCGTCGAGGTCGCCGGCCAGCCGCGGGCCGGATCGTTCCGCGGCCAGCTCGGCGATCTTGGGCGCGATGTGCAGCCGGGCCTCCATGATGCTGCGCACCACACCGATGTCGACCTGGCCGCCGGGCATCAGCAGCCGGGGGAGCAGGTCCAGGCCCGCGTGCTTGCGGTAGTCGAGCACCGTCGTGCTCTCACCCTGGCGCACGTCGACGAGCTTGGCCTGCGCCATGCGTTGCAGCGCCTCGCGCACCGCAGGCCGGGAAACCCCGAGCGCTTCGGCCAGCTTGCGCTCGCTGGGCAGTGCCTCGCCCGGGCCGAGTGTGCCCTCGACCATCTCGGTCAACAACCGCTCGAACACCTCGTCCGGGACCGAGCGGCGGGAGATCGGCTGCAAGTTCATGCGCAGAACGGTAGGAGGCAAGACCGGCAGAGGTCAAGTGGTATGACCAGTTTGCGTGGGAGGCGGCAGCCAAAAGGGCCGGTGTCAGGGGTTGAGGAACGCGTGATCTCCGAAGAGGCGATCCGACGACGCACCTTCGCCCAACCGCGGGCAGCTTCCACGGCAGCCGCCACACCCACGACGGCGCCGACTACGACCAAGCCACACCCAGGCAGGCGCCGACTACGAACAAACTCGGACGGTCTACAGCACAGTGCGTCCCGTCCGCGGATGATCGCCAAGCGCGCGGACGTCGACGACGTGCGCACTGCGTTGCACTACGAGCGCCAACGGGCTGTCCGTCGCCGTCCGGGGTGTGGGCACGCGTCGCGGGCGCCAGCCTGGTCGAGGTCGTGGAGATCGGGTTGCCCGGGCTCGACCACCTCAATGTCGTCGGAGATGAGGGCGTCAGCGGCTTCGGCTCGGAGAACTGCCGGCGGCTGGCGAGGATCAAGGCGCCCCGCGCCCCGGAGAAGTGTTCCGCTGGCACAACGTGCTGCCCTCCAGGCGGGCCGCCGGAGACCTCAGAAGCCCGTGCCTGCCCCGTGCCGAGGCGATGCGTCGACGGTCGGCGTCGGCACGGCGAGCGGCGATCACGGTTCGGATCAGATCTTGACCGGGTAGTGCGGCTCCGGCACCTCGGGCTTGATCCGTTCCTCGACGAAGATGCCGTGCCAGAGCATGAACACCAGCAGCGCCCACAGCTGACGGCTGCGGTCGTGCGGGCCGGCCCGGTGCTCGTCGAGCAGCCCGAGCACGGCCTGCTTGTCCAGCAGCTCGTCGGTGCCGGACTCGGTGATGATGGTGCGCGCCCAGTCGTACATCTCGTCCCGCAGCCAGTGCCGGATCGGCACCGGGAAGCCCAGCTTCCTGCGGTTCAGAACGTGCGCGGGGACGATCTCGGCGAGCGCGCGCCGCAGCGCGTACTTGGTCGTCTCCTTGGTGATCTTCTGCTCGAGCGGGATGGTCGACGCCACCCGGAACACCTCGGCGTCCAGGAACGGGACCCGCAGCTCCAGCGAGTTGGCCATGGTCATCTTGTCCGCCTTGACCAGGATGTCGCCGCGCAGCCAGGTGAACAGGTCGACGTGCTGCATCCGGGCGACCGGGTCCCAGCCCTCGGACAGCCGGTACGGCTCCGCCGTCACGTCGGCGTGGCCGACGTTGTCGTCGAACGTGCGCAGCACCCGGCGTAGCTGGTCGTCGCGGAAGATGCGCGCGTTGCCGTAGTAGCGCTCCTCCAGCGTCAGCGACCCGCGCCGCAGCAGGTCCTTGCCCTTGGTGCCCTCCGGGATGCGCTGCGAGATCTTGCCCAGCGCACGGCGCATCGCACCGGGGACCTTCTCGAACGCGCGCAGCGAGATCGGCTCCCGGTAGATGGTGTAGCCGCCGAACAGCTCGTCCGAGCCCTCGCCGGAGAGCACCACCTTGACGTGCTTGCGCGCCTCCCGTGCGATGAACCACAGCGGCACCAGCGCCGGGTCGGCGACCGGATCGTCCAGGTACCAGACGATCAGTGGCAGCGCCTCCATCATCTCCTCGGCGTTGACCGTGCGCACCACGTGCTTGACGCCGATCGCCGCCGCCGACTCCGCGGCCACGTCGACCTCGGAATACCCTTCCCGCTCGAAGCCGGTGGTGAACGTGATCAGGTCCGGGTTGTGCTCCTTGGCCAGCGCCGCGATCGCGGTGGAGTCGATGCCGCCGGACAGGAAGGCCCCGACGGTGACGTCGGCCCGCATGTGCTTGGCCACCGAGTCACGCATCGCCTCGGCGATGCGGTGGTGCAGCTCGGCGGGTTCGTCCACCGGTGTGGCGTTGAACACGGGGTGGAAGTAGCGGCGGATGTCCGGTTCGCCGCCCGGGCGCAACGTGAACAGGCACCCGGATTCCACCCGGCGGATCGCGGTGTGCAGGGTCTCCGGTTCCGGCACGTACTGCAGCACCAGGTAGTGCTGCAGCGCCGTGCGGTCCAGCTCCTTGGCCATGCCGAGCTGCGGGGCTAGCTCGAGCAGCGACTTCTTCTCGCTGGCGAACGCGGTGCCGCCCGGTCCGGTGGCGTAGAACAGCGGCTTGATGCCGAACGGGTCGCGGGCGCCGAACACCACACGTTCCTGGGAGTCCCAGATCAGGAAGGCGAACATCCCGCGCAGCCGGGACACCGCCTCCTCGCCCCAGTGGTGGTAGGCGGCGACGATGGCCTCGCTGTCGCCCGAGGTGTGGAACACCGCGCCGTGCTTGTCGGCCAGCTCGGCGCGCAGTTCCAGGTAGTTGTAGATCTCGCCGTTGAACAGCAGCGTGTAGCGCTGCGGCGACTCGGGCGGGCCCCAGGTCAGCGGCTGATGCGAGTGCTCGACGTCGATGATGGACAGCCGGTTGAAGCCGAACACCACCTCGGCGTCGGCCCAGGTCCGGTTCTCGTCCGGGCCGCGGTGCCGCTGACAGCGCAGTGCAGCGCCGACCGCCGGCCGCGCCTCGGCGGCGTCATCCGTGTTGGTGCAGATCAATCCGAGCAGGCCGCACACGCTTCGTCCCACACTCCCAGGCCGTCGATGCCACAAAGCTGCCGAAGCCGTGACAAGCTGTGACAGCTGTCAGTGAAGTATGCCCGCTCACAAACCCGGCCCGGCTGGATGCCCCACCGCGGGCGCGTCTGCGATATTCGGCTAGGCTCCCGAATTGATCCACCGTAGTTCTCGGACTGGCACACCTAGGAGGCGCGGCGTGCGGACCAGCAGAGTCGCCACGGTCGCCGGGCTGGCAGGGCTGGTCGCCCTGACCACGACCGGCTGCTCGGTCGAGGAGGTGCTCAGATTCGGCTGGCCGGAAGGCATCACGCCGGAGGCGCAGCAGATGCGGCAGCTGTGGATCGGCTCGGTCATCGCCGCGCTGGCCGTCGGTGCGCTGGTGTGGGGCCTGCTGATCTGGTCGGTGACCTTCCACCGCAAGAAGAAGGGTGACAGCGAGTTCCCCCGGCAGTTCCAGTACAACGTGCCGCTGGAGATCTTCGCCGTCGGCCTGCCCACGGTCATGGTGTGCGGCCTGTTCTACTTCACCGTCACCACCGAGACCGACGTGGTGCGCAGCGACAAGCCGAACCCGGACGTCGTGGTCGACGTGACGGCCTTCCAGTGGAACTGGGAGTTCAGCTACCCGGGTGAGGAGACGCCCGACGGCGACGTGGTGCGGACCACGGGCAGCTCGTCGGAGATCCCGCTGCTGGTCCTGCCGACCGATCGGCGGATCCAGTTCAACCTCCGCTCCACCGACGTCATCCACGCCTTCTGGGTGCCCGACCTGCTGTTCAAGCGGGACGTGATGCCGCAGCCGGAGCGCAACAACCAGGACGCGGACTTCCAGATCACCCGCATCGACCGGGAAGGTGCCTTCGTCGGGCGCTGTGCGGAACTGTGCGGCACCTACCACGCGGTGATGAACTTCGAGCTGCGTGCACTGTCGCCGGACAAGTACGAGCAGTACATGCAGCTGCGCCGGTCGGTGAACCCGCAGACCGGGCAGCCGTACACCGCCGCCGAGGCGCTGGAGGAGATGGACTGCGGCGAGCTGTGCAGCCCGACCGCGATCTCCACCAAGCCGTTCAACACCGACCGCCTCGCCCGGTCCGCCTCGGGCTGAGCGCGCAAGCCAGGAAGTAAGGAACCGACATGAAGGTCGAAGCACGGGTCTTCGAAATCGTCACGGTCTTCGCGTTCCTCATAGCGGCCATCTACGGGGTGGCTACCGAGCTGTGGACCGAGGACGGCATCGAGCCGGTCGGCGTGGTCGCGCTGTTGCTCACCGGTGGCCTGGCGCTGATCGCGGGCAGCTACTTCCGGTTCGTCGCGCGCCGCATCACGCCGCGGCCGGAGGACAACGACGAGGCCGAGGTGAGCGACGGCGCGGGGGAGATGGGCTTCTTCAGCCCCGGCAGCTACTGGCCGGTGGGCATCGCGGCCTCCGCTGCCGTGGCTGGCATCGGCTTGGCCTTCTTCGAGGCCTGGGTGTTCTTCCTCGGCGCCGCGTTGGTGCTCGTCACCGTCGGTGGTCTGGTGTTCGAGTACCACCGCGGGAGCCCGCGGCACGGCTCGGGCGGGTGAGTCGTCCTCCCGGTTAGCTCGACTGATGGTCGGCGGAGTGCCGCGTCGGCCGCTGTTGTGCCAGGCTCACACATGTGACCGATGCGCATGCGCCCGACATCGACCCGCTGGCGCAGCTGGGCCAGCGCCTGGCCGGCGGATCGGTGCACACCGTCGTTCTCGTCGAAGGGCTCAGCGACCAGGCGGCCGTCGAAGTCGTGGCCGAGCGATGCGGACACCGGCCCGGCCGAGACGGCTTCGCAGTGGTCCCGATGCACGGAGCGACCAACGTCGGCCGCTTTCTCCACCGCCTCAGCGGGCTCGGCCTGTGTCTGGTGGTGCTGACCGATGCCAACGAAGCCCCCGGCATCCGTCGGCGCCTGACCGATGCGGGTGTCCCGGAGGCGGTGCTTTGTGTCTGCGCACCCGACTTGGAGGCGGAACTCATCAGGGCACTCGGTGCCCGACGGGTCCAGTCGCTCATCGCCGAGCAAGGCGACGAGCGCGCATTCCGGTCACTGCAGAAGCAGCCCGAGTGGCGCGGCAAACCGGTCGAGGAACAGCTGCGGCGCTTCTTCGGCGCCGGGTCCGGCCGCAAGCTCCGCTACGGGCGGGTGCTGGCGCAGCACCTCTCGCCGACGGCGCTGCCAGCACCGCTGCGTGAGGTGATGCGGACGATTCAGGGTCAGCGAGGCGGAGCTTCAGTCCTGGCCGGCCAGCGACTGGGACAGCGCGACCCACCGGTCGAGCAGCTGCGCGGCGGCTCCGGAGTCGAGCGCCTCGGCCGCCCGCTCGATGCCCGCGGCGATGTCGTCGACGAGTGAGCCGCCGAACCCGGAGAACGCGGCCAGCGCCGCGCCGGCGTTGAGCAGGACGGCGTCCCGGACCGGCCCGGTCTCGCCGGCGACCAGAGCGCGGACGACAGCGGCGTTCTGCTCCGCGTCACCACCGCGCAGGTCCTCGGCCGCGGCCCGGTCGATGCCGACGTCGCGCGGGTCGAACGAATGCACCGTGACGTTCTCGCCCGCCACGCGCCACACCGTGCTCGTGGTCGTGGTGGTGAGCTCGTCCAGGCCGTCGTCACCGCGCACCACCAGCGCGCTCGCCTTCCGCGCGGCGAACACGTTGGCGATCACCTCGAGCTTGTCCGGGTAAGCGCACCCCACCAGCCCGGCGTTCGGCCGAGCCGGGTTGGTCAGCGGTCCCAGCAGGTTGAAGATCGTCGGAATGCCCAGTTCACGCCGGGTGGGGCCGGCGAACCGCAGCGCGGGGTGGAACACCGGGGCGAAGCAGAACCCGATGCCGAGCTCGGTGACGCAGCGCGCGACCGCTTCCGGCTCCAGCGCGGCCACCACACCGAGAGCCTCCAGGACGTCGGCGGCACCGCACTTGGACGACGCCGACCGGTTGCCGTGCTTGACCACCGGCGCTCCGGCCGCCGCCGTGACGATGGCGCTCATCGTGGAGATGTTCACCGAGCCGGAGCGGTCCCCGCCGGTGCCCACGATGTCGACCGCGGGGCCGGGCACGTCGAACGTGCGGGCGTTGGCCAGCATCCCGTCGGCCATGCCGACGACCTCTTCCGCCGTCTCGCCCTTGGCCCGCAGGCCGACCGCCAGCGCGGCGATCTGCGACGGGGTGGCTTCGCCGGACATCACCTGGTTCATCGCCCACCTGGTCTGCGCGGCGCTCAGGTTCTCGCCCGCGACCAGGCGGTTGAGCAGGTCCGGCCAGGTCTCGGTCGTCATCACCGGGCCCGGACGGCGGGAACCTTGTGCGAGCGCAGCACGTCCGCGACGACGTCGCCGGTCGCGATCGGGTCGAACGGATGCACGATCACCGCGTCCGCCTGCGACCAGGTGGCCAGCCACCGGTCGTCCTTGCGGCGCACCGCGACGACGATCGGCGGGCAGTCGGTCAGCTCGTTCTTCAGCTGCCTGCACAGCCCCATGCCGCCGTTCGGCTGCGCCTCGCCGTCCAGGATCGCCAGATCGATGCCGCCTTGGTCACACTCGGCGATCACGTCGGCGACCTTGTCGACCTCCACGTAGGTGAGCCGAGGCAGATCGCTTGCCGGGCGCCGCCCGACCGCGCTGATGATCGACTCCCTCACCTGGGGTTTGTGGCTGTACACCAGGACAGTGCGCACCTCGCTGGTCATGCCTGTGACTCTAGCCCGTCGGGTGAGGCAGCCAACACAGAGCTACCCGGGGGCGCGGGGTCGGGCATGAAGGGACATAATGCGAGGCGTGACTACGGCAGCCCCAACGATCAGCCAGCGGGTGCACTCGCTGAACCGGCCGAACATGGTCAGCGTCGGCACCATCGTCTGGCTCTCCAGCGAGCTGATGTTCTTCGCTGGGCTCTTCGCGATGTTCTTCACCGTGAAGGCCCAGAACACCGCAGAGAACTGGCCGCCGAACCCGCCAGGGTGGAGCGAGCCGGAGCCGTTCGTGCTCAACCTGCCGTGGGCGTTGCCGTTCACGATCATCCTGGTCGCCTCGTCGTTCACCTGCCAGCTCGGTGTGTTCGCCGCCGAGCGCGGTGACGTCTTCGGGTTGCGCCGCTGGTACCTGCTCACCCTGTTCATGGGTGCGCTGTTCCTGTTCGGCCAGGTCTACGAGTACTTCCAGCTCGTGGACGAAGGCGTGACCATGCAGGCCAACGGGTTCGGGACGGTGTTCTACATGACCACCGGCTTCCACGGCCTGCACGTGCTCGGTGGCCTGATCGCCTTCGCGATGCTGCTCATCCGCACCAAGATGAGCAAGTTCACACCCGCGCAGGCCACCTCGGCGATCGTGGTGTCGTACTACTGGCACTTCGTCGACATCGTGTGGATCGGCCTGTTCGCGGTGATCTACATCGTGCCGTGACAGGCGTGCGAGGAACTGCCGAAGCACAAGGACTTGACAACAAGACAGCCGCAACGCCCGAACTGACAGCAAGGTGCCGAAGATGACATCTCCGACGCCCCGGGGCACTGACACCGGGGAGCAGGTCCCCAGGACCCGCCGGCCGCGTGCGGGCAGGACGCGCCGCCGCATCGCCGGGCTGGTAGCCCTCGGCCTGGCGCTCATGGTCGCCGGCGGACTTTACGCCCTGTTCGCGCCCAAGCCGCAGACCGCGCAGGCGGACAGCAAGCAGCTGAGCGCACTGGAGCGCAAAGGCGCCGAGGTCTACAACACCACGTGCATCACCTGCCACGGCAAGAACCTCGAGGGCGTCAAGGGACGGGGCCCGAGCCTGATCGGCATCGGTGAGGCGGCGGTCTACTTCCAGACCTCGACCGGGCGGATGCCGATGGCGCGCCAGGAGGCGCAGGCCCAGCGCAAGCCGCCGCGGCTGACGCCGGAGGAGATCGACGCCGTGTCCGCCTACGTGCAGGCGCACGGCGGCGGCCCGGCGCGGCCGGAGGAGAAGGGCAAGGAGCTGCGCGGCGACAACCCGGCGCGCGGTGGCGAGCTGTTCCGGCTCAACTGCGCCTCGTGCCACAACTTCACCGGCAAGGGCGGCGCGCTGTCGTCCGGGAAGTTCGCGCCGCCGCTGCAGCCGGCGAACGAGGAGCAGATCTACACCGCGATGCTCACCGGTCCGCAGAACATGCCGAAGTTCTCCGACCGGCAGCTGTCGCCGGAGGAGAAGAAGGACATCATCGCCTTCATCAAGTCGGTCAACGACGGCAACAACAACCCGGGTGGGATGTCGCTGGGCGGCTTCGGACCGTGGTCCGAGGGCATCGTCGCCTGGGTGGTCGGGATCGCCGCCATCGTCGGCGTGACCCTGTGGATTGGAACGAGGGCTGGGCATGAGTAGCGAGAACGAGGAGCGGTTGCCCACCGCCGCCGAGCTCGCCGAGATGGATCGCGACCAGCTGGTCAGGCTCGGCGGGAAGCTGGACGGCGTCGAGCTGGTGGAGTACCCCGACCCGTGGCCGGTGCAGGGCACCAAGGCGGAGAAGCGTGCCGCCCGCGGCGTCACGATGATGTTCCTGCTCGGGACGTTGCTCGGCGTCGCGTTCCTGGGCGTGCTGCTGTGGTGGCCGTGGGAGTACAAGTCGCCGGACGACGAGGTCGGTGAGTTCTGGTACAGCCTGTACACCCCGCTGCTGGGCATCACGCTCGGCGGCGCGGTGCTGTGCTTCGCGTTCGGCGTGCTGATGTACACCCGCCGGTTCCTGCCGCAGGAGCTGGCCGTCCAGGAGCGCGGGGACAACCTGGGCGCCGGTTCCGACGAAATCCACCGGCAGACGTTCCTGGCGCACGTGACCGACGCCGGAGCGCGCAGCACCATCGGCAGGCGCAAGGCGATCCTGGGCAGCGCCGGGCTCGGCCTCGGGGTGCTCGGCCTGGGAGCGGCGGTGCTGCCGGTCATCGGCTTCGTCAAGAACCCGTGGTCGAAGGATCAGGACCCGCGCGACACGCTGGCGCACACCGGGTGGCTGCCGCGCGACGGGGAGAAGGTCTACCTGCGCCGCAACACCGGCCACCCGCACGAGGTGTCGCTGGTCCGGCCGGAGGACCTGGACGCGGGCGCGATGGAGACGGTGTTCCCGTTCCGCGAGTCCGAGCGCAACGACCCGGAAGCGCTGTCCGCGGCACTGAAGCGGGTCGACAACCCGGTCATGCTGATCCGGCTGCGGCCGGAGGACGCGGCCAGGGTGATCAAGCGCAAGGGCCAGGAGGACTTCAACTACGGCGACTACTACGCCTACACGAAGATCTGCAGCCACGTGGGTTGCCCGACGTCGCTGTACGAGCAGCGCACCAACCGGATCCTGTGCCCGTGCCACCAGTCGCAGTTTGACGCACTGCAGTACGCCAAGCCGGTGTTCGGCCCGGCGACCAGGGCACTGGCGCAATTGCCCATCACGGTGGATCCTGAGACTGGATACTTCATGGCCAAGGGCGACTTCATCGAGCCGGTCGGGCCCGCGTATTGGGAGCGTGAGTCATGAGCGAGCTGACGACCCCGACCAGGGGGGACTCCCTGATCAAGCGCCTGGCCGGCAGGCAGCTGGACGAGGTGGACAAGCGCTACCGCGCGGCCAAGGGCATCCGCCACCAGCTGAACAAGGTCTTCCCGACCCACTGGTCGTTCCTGCTCGGCGAGATCGCGCTGTACAGCTTCATCATCCTGCTGCTGTCCGGCGTGTACCTGACGCTGTTCTTCGACCCCTCCATGGAGGAGGTCGTCTACGACGGCAGCTTCACCAACCTGCAGGGCGTGGAGATGTCCCGCGCCTTCGAGACCACCCTGAACATCTCGTTCGACGTGCGGGGCGGCCTGCTGATCCGGCAGATCCACCACTGGGCCGCGCTGATCTTCGTCGCCGCGATGTTCATCCACATGCTCCGGGTGTTCTTCACCGGTGCGTTCCGCCGCCCGCGCGAAGCCAACTGGGTGATCGGGGCGCTGCTGCTCATCCTGGGCATGTTCGAGGGCTTCTTCGGCTACTCGCTGCCGGACGACCTGCTGTCCGGTACCGGTCTGCGCGCCACGATGTCCGGCATCGTGCTCTCCACGCCGGTGATCGGCACGTGGCTGCACTGGGCGCTGTTCGGCGGTGAGTTCCCGGGCAACGAGATCATCCCGCGCCTGTACACACTGCACATCCTGATCGTCCCCGGCATCATGCTGGCGCTGGTGGCGGTACACCTGGGCCTGGTGTGGTACCAGAAGCACACCCAGTTCCCCGGCGTGCGGCGCACCGAGAACAACGTGGTCGGCGTGCGGATCATGCCGTACTTCGCGCTGAAGGCCGGCTCGTTCTTCCTGGTCGTCACCGGCGTGATCGTGGCGATGGCGGGCCTGTTCCAGATCAACGCGGTGTGGAACATCGGCCCGTACCTGACCTCGCAGGTGTCCGCGGGCTCGCAGCCGGACTGGTATCTGGCGTGGGCGGACGGCATCCTGCGTATCTGGCCGGCGTGGGAGCTCTACCTCGGGCCGTACACCATCCCGCCGGTGTTCTTCGCGGGTGCGGTCGGGATGCCGATCCTGTTCGGGCTGCTGATCGCCTACCCGTGGATCGAACGCAAGTTCAGCAAGGACACCGCGCATCACAACCTGTTGCAGCGTCCGCGTGACGTCCCGGTCCGCACCGGCATCGGCGTGATGGCGTTGACATTCATCTCCGTGCTGGAGATCTCCGGCTTCAACGACATCATCGCCTTCACGTTCGACATCTCGTTGAACGCGATGACCTGGATCGGCCGGATCGGCCTGTTGGTGCTGCCGCCGATCGCCTACTACGTCACCTACCGGATCTGCCTCGGGTTGCAGCGGTCCGACCGTGAGGTGCTGGAACACGGCGTGGAGACCGGCATCATCAAGCGGACGCCGGAAGGCGCGTTCATCGAGATCCACCAGCCGCTCGGCCCGGTGGACGAGCACGGCCACCCGATCCCACTGGAGTACCAGGGCGCGCCGGTGCCGAAGAAGATGAACGAGCTCGGCTTCGCGGGCAAGCCGGTGTCCGGCTCGTTCCTGACCCCGGATCCGCCGGAGGAGGTCGAGGCGCTGGAGCGGGCGCGGGCCGCGCAGCACGGCGACGGCCGGGCGGCCATCACCTCCGGCAACGGTCAGGCGAGCGGATCCCGCACGGAGGTCGAGTCGCGCGCGAAGTAGCCCCAGGCTGTTCACAGGAAGGCGGCGTGCCGGGATTGCCGGCGCGCCGCCTTCGTCGTTGTCGCGGGCCGGCGTCCGGGGACATGGCTCGTCGAGGCGCTGCCTGTCCGGCCGTCGTCGGCCCGTTTGCGCGCTTGGGCGCGGACAGGTTCGCCGGTGTCGGGGTGCTTGTACGGGTTTCTGCGCTTTCGTGCACGTCAGGCTTCGCGCGCGTCAGGGAACTCGGCGGGAGAACCTGCTCTTCGGGCGTCCTGCACGGTGGGGTGGTCAGCTGGCCAGTTCGAGGGCGCGGGCCGTGGCCACCCGGTCCAGCCAGCTCCGCCAGCCCGACGTCGCGCCGGCCGGCTCGGCCCACGGCTCGCTGCAGCGCACCAGGCGAACGCCGGGACGGGCCAGCCACCGCAGCAGCACACGCACTTCCTCCGGGCTGGCGCCGCGCAGCGGCCCGCGCGTCGGGAGCACGGTCTCCGCACTCGCCACCAGTGCATCGACGACCGGCATCGGCGGCACACCGCGCGCGGCCGTACCGGCCGAAGCCAGCCGCCCGTAGCGGATCACCGCGAACTCCCAGCCACCGGTGCCGTCGGGGTGGGCAGCGACCAACTCCGCGATGCGGGCCAGTGCGGCCATCCGGTTCGCGGTCATGACCGTGCCGACGACCTCGGCGAGCTCGTCCCGTCGCGCCGCGGCCAGCTCGAAGCGCTGCGCGGCCGCCAGTTTCTCGACCCGGTCGGCGGCGGCGCGCAACGCCGATCCGTCGGTCCCGGCGATGAGCGCGGAGACCGCTTCGACGGCGGGCGCGTACTCCTCGACGCTCTGCTGCCCCGCGCACGGCGCCCCGCATTTGCCGAGCTCCCACAGCGCACACGGGGATCCGTGCTGGGACTTCGCCGGGATGCGGTCACTGCATGCCCGCAGACCGCACGCAGACGTCAGGACGGAGGCCGCCGAGGCGGCGGCGGATCTGCTGCGGAACGGCCCCAAGGATCCGTCCCGCGGCACCCTGACGACCGACAGGCGCGGGAAGGCCTCGTTGGTGAGGGCGACCCACCAGTACTTGTGCGGATTGCGCGACCGACGGTTGTAGACCGGCTTGTGCGCGGCCAGCAGCCGCAGCTCGCGTACTTCGGCCTCCAGGGAGTGAGCGCAGGGGATGCCCTCCACCCGCTCGGCCAGCGCCACCATCTCCCGGATGCGCCCCCTGCTTTCAGATCCGGTGAAGTACTGCCGGACCCGCTTACGGAGATTGGACGCGGTGCCCACGTACAGCACCTCGTCGTTCGGCCCGCGGAACAGGTACACGCCGGGGGAGGGAGGCAAATGGGCGGCCATGCCGCGCTTGCGCCGCTGCTCCGGGGTGACCTCGGGCAGGAAGTCCATCAGTTCTTCCAGCGACTGCACGCCGAGGTTGCCGACCCGCTCCAGCAAGCCGTGCAGCACGTCGACGGTCGCGCGAGCGTCCTGCAGCGCGCGGTGATTGGGCACCGTGTCCGCGTTGAACAGTGCGGCCAACGCAGACAGCCGGAAACTGCGCGCGTCGTCGTGGCGGGTGAGCACGCGGCGAGCCAGCCGCGCGGTGCACAACACCGTCGGCTTCGGCCAGTGATAGCCGTGGCGTGCGCACGCCGAGCGCAGGAAACCGATGTCGAAAGCGGCGTTGTGCGCCACCAGCACGGCCCCCTTGGCGAACTCCAGGAAGGCGGGCAGCACCTGTTCGATCCTCGGTGCCGAGGACACCATCGCCTGGGTGATGCCGGTCAGCTGCACGATCTGCGGCGGAATGGTCGTGCCCGGATCCACCAGCGTGGCGAACTCGCCGAGCACTTCGCCGCCGCGCACCTTCACCGCGCCGATCTCGGTGATCGCGTCCTTGTCCGCCGAGCCACCGGTGGTCTCCAGGTCCACGACCACGAACGTGGTCTCGCGCAGTGGCGTCCCGAGTTCGTCGAAGCTCAACTGCACGCTCACGAGCGCTCACGATAGGGCGGAAAACCGACAGTATGTTCGAATGACGCGCCGGACTACGGTAAGTCCATGGACGCGCCTCGGGTGGACTTCTCGGCGGTGCCGGACCCGGTGCGGGCCCGGCTGGCCGAAATCGTGGCGCAGGCGCTGAGCGGGCTGGCGGTATCGGAGATTCCGCACCGGTTGCGGCCGGTGGCCCGATTCACCCCGGCCAAGCGGGCGAAGGTGGCCGCTGGGCAGATGATCAGCGCGCTCGCCGAGAGCACGGGTTTCCGCGCGGCCGTGGTCGCCTGGGCGCAGCATCGGCGGCCGGACCTGCTGTGTCCGGCACCGGACGATGTGGTCGGCAAGGCGGCGCTGGCCGTGCTGCTGGGCACCGACGACGCAGGCGAGATGGTGGCGGCAGCGGCCGAGCAGGCCGAGGAAGCCGATCTGCGCGCGGAACGGGACGCGTTGCGCACCCGCGTGCAGCGGTTGGAGACCGAGGTGGGGCGGCTGCGCGCCGAACTGGAACAGCAGCGCCAAGCGACCGAGGCGGCGCGGGCCGAGCGGGAGGACGAGCTGGAGCGGCTGCGGCAACGGCTGCGGGAGCGCGGCATGCAGCTGCGGCAGGCGCGCGACGAGGCTCGGCAGGCGCGGGAGGAGCTGGCCGAAGCCGGCACGACGACGGACAGCAGGATCGCCGAACTGACCGAGCGGCTGGCCAAGGAGCAGCAACGGGCCAAGGCCGAACGCGCCCGCGCCGATCGGGCGGTCGAACAGCTGGAAGCGCTGCGGGCGAGGGCGGAGCATCAGCGGCGCGGCGACCAGGCGCGGCTGAGCCTGCTGCTGGACACCGTCGCCAGCGCGGTCGAGGGGCTGCGCGGCGAGCTGCGGTTGCAGGCGGGCACGCCCGGCGATCGGCCGGCCGACGCGGTGGCCGGCGCGACCAAGGGCGGCACGACCAGCTCCCCGGTGCACGATCCGATGATGCTCGAGCGGCTGCTGAGCGTGCCGAACACGCACGTGATCGTCGACGGGTACAACGTCACCAAGACCGGCTATCCCGACCTTGCCCTGGCCGAACAGCGGGAACGGCTGGTGCGTCAGCTCGGGCCGCTGGCGGCACGGACCGGAGGCGAGATCACCGTCGTCTTCGACGGTGCGGGCGTCGTCGCGGCACCGGTCACCGGGGTGAGGGGCGTGCGGGTGCTGTTCAGCGAGCCGGGGATCTCCGCCGACGAGGTGATCAAGAATCTGGTCGCTGCCGAGCCGTCCGGGCGCCCGCTGCTGGTGGTGACCGCGGACCGGGAGATCATCGCCGCGGTACGAAAGCGGCACGCCCGCCCGGTGGCACCGACCGTGCTGTTGGAGCAGCTTCAGCCGGGGTGAGAGACGCCGTCACGTCGACGCCGGTCGTGCGTTGTCTCAGTAGGCGCCTTACCACCCGTCCGCACGTGACGGTGACGTATCGTCACCACATGGCGACGAGCTGAGGTGGGGATCGAGCGGGATTTCGGAGGTGTGATGCGGGCGAGGACCGCGGTCGCGGTGCTGCTGGCCGGCGCGGTCGTGGTGACGCCGGTCAGCGAGGGGGACGCGCGCGCTCAGGACACCGCCCCGACCGATCCGGGGGACCTGCGCATCGAGGCAGGCGTCGCGCCGGGAACCGGTGCGCCGGACCCCCGTCCCGGGGTGGCGTTCGCCGATCCGAAGGTGGCCGCGCTGCAGCGGACGGCCAGCCAGGTGCAGCGCGAGCTGAGTGTGCTTGCCGAGCGGATCCGCAACGCCAAGGGGAAGGTGGCCGAGGCGACGGCCAAGCTCAGCGCGGCGCGGGCGGAGCGGGAAGCCGCGGAGCTCGCGGTGGAGCGGCAGCAGGCCGAGGTCGACGCACTGTCGGCCAGCGCGTACACGTCCATGGGCAGGCCGAGCAAACTGCGCGCCATGCTGACCGCCACCGACCCGGCCAACTACCTGGAGAAGTCGTGGGTGGTGGAGTACCTGCGCACCGAGCAGGACGAGCGGCTGAACGCCGCGCTGCGCAGGCATCGCAAAGCCGTCGCGGCCGAGCGTGCCGCGCTGGGGCTGGAGCGGCGGGCGAGCGAGCGCGAAGCGGAGCTGGTGCAGCGCAACCGCGACGCGACCAACCGGGCGGACGCCATCAGCTCGGAGCTGCGCACCCCGATCGAGGCGGCCAGTGCCGCGGTCACCGCACAGCAGCTGGCGCAGAAGAAGCGCAACGCTCGCACGGCGAAGGCCTGGCGCAGGTATCTCGACCGGCTCGACGAAGCAGGGATCACCCCGCCGCGGGCGTCGTCGCTGCTCGACCCGGCGAACCTACCGGGCGGGCTGCGGCCGCTGAAAGGCGCCAACGGCAAGCCGCAACCGGGCGTCGCGCAGGTGACGGTGAACGGCAAGCGGCTGCTGGTGCTGCCGAAGGAGACCATCGAGGCGGTCAGCGCCGCCATCGACGCGCTCGGCAAGCCGTACGTCCCGCGCGATCACGGCGAGGGCCCGATCGCGTACTCGTGCGACGGGCTGGTGCGGAAGGTCTTCTCCGACGCCGGGCTGGAGCAGCCGGCCGGCGCACGGAAGCAGTACATGGTCGGCAAGCCGGTCTCGGTGCGTGACATCCGGCCCGGTGACCTGGTGTTCGTCGGCCCGGCCAAGTACGGGGTGCAGCACGTCGGGATCGCATTGGACGAGCGCACGATGGTGGCCGCCGACGGCAGGCTTGCCTCGGTGGCGGTGACCGACATCCCCGGCAAGGGGACGCTGCTGGGGGTCACCCGGCCGTCACTGGGCGAGGGGTCGCCGCGGAAGGCCCCGCTGCGCGACAAGAAGGAGCTGACCTGGCGGTGCGGCGGCGTGGAGCTTCCGCTGTCGGTCGCGGGCAGCCTGAACGGCGACGGCACCGCCCAGGGGGCGACCGGGGCCTGGGGTGGCTACCCGAACGGGCTGATTCCGCCGTCGGCGCTGTGCAGTGTGGGGATCGGCAATCACGCGCTGCGCTGCGACGCCGCCCAGGCGTTCGTGGCCATGTCCCGCGAACACGCCAGGCAGACCGGCCGCCCGCTGTGCATCACGGACTCCTACCGGACGTTCCAGCAGCAGGTCGACCTGTATCGGCGTAAGCCGTCGCTGGCTGCCGTGCCGGGAACGTCGAACCACGGCTGGGGACTGGCGATCGACATGTGTGGCGGGGTGGAGTCGTTCGACACGCCCGCTTACCGGTGGATGGCCAAGTACGGACCGGCGTTCGGCTGGATCAACCCGGAGTGGGCGCGCCCTGGCCGTGGGCGAGAAGAGCCCTGGCACTGGGAGTACGTCGGGCGGGGTTGACGAGCGCCGCAGCGCCGTGGGCGGGCATGCCGGCGGTGATCACGCCGCTCGCGTGGTCTGCGAGCGGCGGATGGCGTCCCCAGCGGGGGCTGAGGCCACGGCATCGGGGCATCGAGACACTGCCGGGGTGACCGTGACCCGGTAGGCGTCGTAGGCGCCCAACGCCGTCCTCGCCCGTGCGCTCTTCAGACAGCGCGGCGTGTCAGGCAGCGCGACGTGGCCTCCCAGCGCGTGCCGTGCTCGCGGCCCCGACGGTCTCATGCCTCGGCTGGCGCCCGTTCACAGCCGGCCGACGACGAGGTGCGGTAGCTCAACCCGCGCGACGCTCGCTTGCCTTCGACGCGCGGTCCGTGCGCGGCACGAGGCGCAATCGCGGCACCATACCCGCGTCCGCAAGGGCGGTCACCGCGCGACGCTCGTCGGCGTCCCACTCCACGCGTCCCGGCGGCCCCAGCAACACGCTGACCACGCAGTCAGCGCATGCCGTGGGGCGCACCGCGCAACTGTCACAGTCGATGATCAACGTGCCGTCGTCCGCTCGTTCGCTCATGGTCGCCTCCTTCATGGCGAGGTGCTCGGTGCGCGATCGGGGCGGCCTGTGCCGTGCGATGCGCCTGGCAACCCCGTCACGGCGCACGATAGGCAGCCCCACCGACAACCTGCGCCGATGCGCATCGGCGATGTCCCCTGGACGGGTGGCCTGTGACGATCCGCGGGCGGCGTCGGATAGCCCGATCGGGCACTTGCGCGGACCGGTGCGGGACGAATGCGGTGAGCGGTCGGCCCGGCGCGCCAGGTGTCACCGAGAGTGCGATCTTGTCGATGAGCGGTAGATCTGATCGGTGAACGGTCGTCGTCGCTGGTCCGAGTGGGCCGTGGTGATCGTCACGTGGCGCGATTTCCCGCTGCTCCACTCGTGTTTCGCCGCTCATCCGACGACCGGCCCTGGACGCAAGCGCGCTCGTTTCGTAACCTGTCCGAGATCTCGCGGGAGGCCGTTGCCGTACCCCGGAGGCGACGCCGCGGGATTGTCGCCGGGACGGCTCGTCGGGGAGTCGTCCTCGGAGGGTCGAGGCGAAGCCGGACCGGCCATGCGGCCGACCACAAGGACTGTCGGGCTTCGCCGTGCCACGGGGAGGGCCCCCGACCTCACCCGCCGGCATCGGCTCTCGACAGCGGCGACCGAGCGCAAAGGAGAATCGCGCGACGTGAAGTCGCTTCAGTTGTTGAAGCGAGGAGTGTCCGGTGTTGTCGCAGCCGTCGCTGTCGCGGCGATGGTCAGCATTCCGTCCCCCGCTCTCGCTGACCCCGACCCGACGCCGGACACGGCCTCTGAAGCGCTGAAGGCCTACGAGGCACTCAAGCGCAAGGCGGAGAAACTCAACGAGGCGCATCTTCGGGCGCAGGACGACCTCGAAGCCAACCGGAAGAAGATGCGCCAGGCCAAACGAGCCCTGGCCGCCGCGCAGAAGGCCGAGCAGCGTGCGCGCGCCGACGTGGCCGCCTATCGCAAGGTGGTCGACAAGTTCACCAGCGCCGCCTACCGCGGCAGCAGGCTGACCAGCGTGGCGGCCGCGCTGACCGGCGACTCGGTGCGCGACTACCTGGACCGTGCGGCCACCATCGACCTGCTCGCCGCCGAGAAGGCCGCGGCGCTGAAGAAGCTGAACCGTGCCGTGGAGAAGGCCGAGCAGGCCCAGCGGGAGGCGCTGGCTTCGCAGCAGGCCGCGCGAAAGGCCGAGCAGGAGGCCAAGCGCAACCTGCGGGACATCGAGGTCCGCGGCGAGGAGCTGCAGAAGCAGATCGACAAGGCCCGCGAGGCCTACGAGCGGCTGAGCGGCGCCGACCGGGCCGCGCTGGAGGCCAGTTACGGCGACAGCGCGACGCCGCCGAGCACCATCAAGGCTCCCAGCGAACGCGCCCAGATCGCGGTGGACGCGGCCATGTCCAAGCGCGGCAGCCCGTACGTGTACGGGGCGGAAGGGCCGGATGCCTTCGACTGCTCGGGCCTGACGTCGTGGGCCTACCAGCAGGCAGGCATCTCCATCCCGCGGTCCAGCTCGGCGCAGTCGCAGTCGGGCACGGCGGTGCCGCGGGACCAGCTGGCGCCGGGCGACCTGGTGTTCTTCTACTCGCCGGTGTCGCACGTGGGCATGTACATCGGCGACGGGCTGATGGTCCACGCCCCGCAGCAAGGCGACGTGGTCAAGGTGGCGCCGGTGATGTGGAACAACTTCGTCGGCGCTCGCCGGTACGCCTGACAGCACGGAGCCGGCCGGGCGACGGCCGGAGGAGCCAGCAGAGTCACCTTCGCAGTCCCCCGGGCGAAGGTGGCTCTGTTTTCTTTCCGGGCTTGTTCCGGGCCTGTTCCGAGGGCGGAAAAGGCGATTCTCTTCTGGGCCTTCGAGGACGGCCGGCGGCACTGTCCTGGGCCGCCGGGGGTCAACCGAGCGGGACGCCACCGCTGCCCGTAGGCACGCACGGAGATGCAGGGCCGCGAGTATCGGGCCGCCTACCGGGTGGTTCGCAGGCACGCGCGGAGGACACACAGGGTGTGGGCTGTCGGCTGGTTGGCTGCGGAAGCGCGCGGGAGAGGCGGTGCGGGCGTCGTTGGCACAGCAAGCACACGCTGAAGACGCAGGGTGTGAGGATGGCCGCCAACCGGTCGCCTGCCGGACGGAAGAGGCCTTTCGCCGCTGTCTGCGGCTCCCGGTCCGGCGTGGCCTTCATTCGGCGGCTCGATGATCCTGCTGCCTTCCCCCGGGGGAAGTGGGCCCGGATCCGTCTTCGGTAGCGTTGACCAGGTGCGGCCAACACTGTTGGTGACCAACGACTTCCCGCCGCGCCCCGGCGGCATCCAGAACTACCTGCACTCGCTGGCCACGCGGCTCGACGCCAAGGACCTGGTGGTGCTGTGCTCGAGCTGGGACCGGCCGCAGGGGAGCGACGCGCGGTTCGACGCCGAGCAGCCGTTCGAGGTGGTGCGACACCCCACCACGGTCCTGCTGCCCACGCCGGACGTGCTGCGCCGGGCCGCCGAGCTGATCAAGACCCGCGGGCTGAGCGCGGTGTGGTTCGGCGCGGCCGCCCCGCTCGGCCTGCTCGCCCCCGCCCTGCGCCAGGCCGGAGCGGAACGCGTGGTGGCCAGCACCCACGGTCACGAGGTGGGCTGGTCGATGCTGCCGGGGGCCCGCCAGGCGCTGCGGGTCATCGGCATCAACAGCGACGTGGTGACCTACGTCAGCCAGTACACCCGCCGCCGGTTCGCCACCGCGTTCGGCCCCATGACCGGCCTGGAACATCTGCCGTCCGGGGTGGACACCGAGGTGTTCCGGCCCGACCCGGCAGCGCGCGAAGAGCTCCGCAAGCGGTACCGCCTGGGCGATCGGCCGGTCGTAGTGTGCGTGTCGCGCCTGGTGCCCCGCAAGGGGCAGGACATGCTCATCCGGGCGCTTCCCGAGCTGCGACAACGGGTTCCCGGCACCGCGTTGCTGCTGGTCGGTGGCGGCCCCTACCGCCAGTACCTGCAGCGCGAAGCGGTGGCATGCGGCGTAGCCGATCACGTCGTGCTGACCGGTTCGGTGCCGTGGGAGGAACTTCCCGCTCACTACGCGGTCGGTGACGTGTTCGCCATGCCCGCGCGCACCCGCGGCAAGGGACTCGACGTCGAAGGGCTGGGCATCGTCTACCTGGAAGCATCCGCCACGGGACTGCCGGTGATCGCCGGGCGATCCGGCGGCGCCCCCGAGACCGTGCAGGACGAGGTGACCGGGCACGTGGTGGACGGGCGCGACCTGCCTCAGCTCGTCGACACACTGGCGTCGCTGCTGTCCGACCCGATCCGGGCGGCGTCCATGGGTGCCGCCGGGCGGGAGTGGGTGAGCAAGCACTGGCGGTGGGACCGCCTGGCGCGCCGGCTGGCCGGGCTGCTCAGCGGCATACCGGCCCGATATCGCGCGTGACACGCCGCGTCGTAGGGTCGGCCGAGAGGGGGTCGGACGCCTGCGAGGGAGCGATGGATTCGCAGCAGCTGCAGAAGTGGGACGCCGCGCACGTGTGGCACCCGTACGGCCCGATGCCGGGCACGGTCGCGCCGCTGGTGGTGGAATCGGCGCGTGGTGTGCGGTTGCAGCTGGCCGACGGCCGCGAGCTGATCGACGGCATGTCGTCGTGGTGGGCGGCCATCCACGGTTACCGGCACCCCCGGCTCGATGCCGCGGTCGTGGACCAGGTGAGCCGGATGAGCCACGTCATGTTCGGCGGCCTGACCCACGAGCCCGCGGTACGGCTGGCCCGCACGCTGGTCGAGCTCACGCCGGACGGCCTCGAGCACGTGTTCCTGTGCGACTCGGGCTCGGTGTCGGTCGAAGTCGCCATGAAGATGTGCTTGCAGTACTGGCGGTCCGTCGGCCGTCCGGGCAAGCAGCGGATGCTGACGTGGCGGGGCGGATACCACGGCGACACGTTCCACCCGATGAGCGTCTGCGATCCCGAGGGCGGCATGCATGCGCTCTGGCGTGGCGTGCTGCCGGAGCAGGTCTTCGTTCCCGCGCCGCCGGGCGGCTACGACGACCCGGTCGACCAGGACTACGCGCAGCTGCTGGACGAGACGATCGGCAAGCACGCCGGCGAACTGGCCGCGGTGATCGTGGAGCCGGTCGTGCAGGGTGCAGGCGGTATGCGCTTCCACAGTCCCGGCTACCTGAAGGTGCTGCGCGAGGCGTGCGACGCCCACGACGTGCTGCTGATCTTCGACGAGATCGCCACCGGGTTCGGCCGCACCGGGGAGTGGTTCGCGGCCGATCACGCCGGCGTCACCCCGGACGTGATGTGCCTGGGCAAGGCCATGACCGGCGGATACCTGACGATGGCCGCGGCGTTGTGCACGCCTCGCGTCGCCGATGGCATCTCCCGCGGTGAGTTGCCGGTTCTGGCGCACGGGCCGACGTTCATGGGCAATCCGCTGGCCGCGGCGGTGTCGAACGCGTCGATCGCCCTGTTGCGCAGCGGGGAATGGCGCGACGCGGTCAAGCGGATCGAGCAGCAGCTGCGCATGCACCTCGCCCCCGCCGCCGACCTGCCCGCTGTGGTCGACGTCCGGGTGCTGGGCGCCATCGGCGTCATCCAACTCGACCACCAGGTGGACATGCGCCGAGCCACCGAGACGACCGTCGAGCACGGCGTCTGGCTTCGGCCGTTCCGCGACCTGGTCTACACGATGCCGCCGTTCATCAGCACCGACGACGACGTCGCCGCGATCGCCAAGGCCATGACCGCGGTGGCCGCCGTCGCATGAAACAGCCAGCAGTAAGCTCGCACGCCGTGAGCCTGCTGGTCATCACCGGGACGGACACCGGGGTCGGCAAGACCGTCGCGACCGCAGCGATCGCGGCGGTGGCTGCCGGCTCGGGGCGGCGGGTCGCCGTGCTGAAGCCCGCGCAGACCGGCGTGGCGCCCGGCGAGCCGGGCGACGTCGACGTGGTCCGGCAGCTGGCCGGTGCGGTGACCACCAGGGAAGTGCGCCGCTATCCCGACCCGCTTGCCCCGGACACCGCCGCCCGGCGCAGCGGGCTGCCGCCGGTGACACCGGCCGAAGCCGCCGCGGCCGCGGCCGAGCTGGCCGAGCAGCACGACCTCGTGCTCGTCGAGGGTGCGGGCGGCCTGCTTGTCCGGATGGACGAGCACGGCGGCACGCTGGCGGACGTGGCGTGGGCGCTGGCGGCGCCGCTGATCGTGGTCGCGCGCGCCGGGCTCGGCACGCTGAACGCCACCGCGCTCACCGCCGAGGTGGCCACCCGCCGCGGGCTGACCGTGGCGGGCGTCGTCGTGGGCAGCTGGCCCGAGCAGCCGGGCTTGGCCGAACGCTGCAACCTCCACGATCTGCCGGACGCGGCCGGGGCGCCGCTGCTCGGCGTGCTCCCGGCTGGCATGGGCGGCCTGACCGGCGCGGAGTTCGCCGACGCCGCCGTGGCCGGGTTGTCCCCGTGGTTCGGCGGCACGTTCGACCCCGAGCGGTTCGCCGAGCAGGTGCTCGGGGCGTGATGGCGGTCTCGCCAGGGTCTCGGCGGCGGGAAGAACGGTTAGGGTAAATCAGCCCCAGGTGCACCCGCTGACTCGAGGAGATGGTGTGACCGCTGCTGCCAGGACCGATGTGTTGGCCGTTGCCCGTGAGCAGGTGCTCGAGCGTGGGGAAGGCCTCGCCGAGGACCAGCTGGTGGAGGTGCTCCGGCTGCCCGACGAGCGGCTGACCGAGCTGCTCGACCTGGCCCACCAGGTGCGGATGCGCTGGTGCGGCCCGGCGGTCGAGGTGGAGGGCATCGTGTCGGTCAAGACCGGCGGCTGCCCGGAGGACTGCCACTTCTGCTCCCAGTCCGGCCGGTTCCCGTCGCCGGTGCGATCCGCCTGGTTGGACATTCCCGGGCTGGTCCGCGCGGCGCGCGAGACGGCCGCGACCGGGGCGACGGAGTTCTGCATCGTGGCCGCGGTGCGCGGCCCGGACAAGCGGCTGATGTCGCAGGTGCGCGACGGCATCAAGGCGATCCGCGAGGACGGCAACGACATCAACATCGCCTGCTCGCTCGGCATCCTCACCCAGGAGCAGGTCGACGAGCTGGTCGAGATGGGGGTGCACCGCTACAACCACAACCTGGAGACGGCGCGCAGCCACTTCCCGAACGTGGTTACCACGCACACCTGGGAAGAGCGCTGGGAGACGCTGCGGATGGTGCGTGAGGCGGGCATGGAGGTGTGCTGCGGCGGGATCATCGGCATGGGGGAGACCGTCGAGCAGCGCGCCGAGTTCGCCGCCCAGCTGGCCGAGCTGGGGCCGGACGAGTGCCCGATGAACTTCCTCATCCCGCAACCGGGCACACCGTTCGAACACTACGAGGTGGTGGACGGCAAGGACGCGCTGCGCACCGTGGCGGCCTTCCGGCTGGCCTTGCCCAAGGCGATGATCCGGTTCTCCGGCGGCCGCGAGCTGACCTTCGGCGACCTGGGCACCAAGCAGGGCATGTTGGGCGGGGTGAACGCCATCATCGTCGGCAACTACCTGACCAGCCTGGGCAGGCCGGCGTCGGAGGACCTGCGGATGCTCGACGAGTTGAAGATGCCGATCAAGGCCCTGTCCGACACGCTGTGAGCAGGTACTGCGTTCAATGCGGCAAACCCGCGGCCGAGCCGGTGCACCGGGAGTGCGACGGCCCGCAGGCCGCGCTGCGGCCGCCGCGGTTCTGCCCCGAGTGCGCCCGCCGGATGATCGTGCAGGTGACCCCGATGGGCTGGACCGCGACGTGCAGCAGGCACGGTGAGGTGTCCTCCGGCTCGGCGTGACGGATCCGGGACGGATACCCTGCGTGCCATGCATCAGCTGCCGCGCGAGCGAGCCCGGGTGGTGGTCAAGGCGGATCTGCTGCCCGCCGTGTCGGTGCTGTCCACGTTCGGCCTCCTCGGCATCCCGCTGGGGTGGCTGTGGGCGCAGGTGGCACCGCCGCAGCGGGCCCAGGTTCATCCGGACGGCAAGCCGTATCCGATCGACATCGAGGCTTGGCACGTCTTCGACGCCGTGGTGATCTTCGCTTTGCTGGCCGGGGCGTGCGGAGTGGTCATCGGCGCGGGGACCTGGATGCTGCGGGAACGGCGGGGGCCGGTGGCGATGGCGGCCGCCGTGCTCGGCGCGCAGGTCGCAGGCTGGCTCGGCACGCTGATGGGCGGCGTGTTCCTCGGTGACCGGTACACGCTCACCGAGCCGCCCGAGGTCGGCCAGATCGTCGACATCGCCCCGCAGATCACCACGGACTGGGTGCTGATCTGCGCTCCGTTCACCGCCGCGCTGACCTACGGGTTCCTGGCGGCGTGGAACGGCCGCGACGACCTCGGGCGCCGGCTGGGCTGAGCCGAACCGGCCCGCCGGGTCGTGGTCGGCTCGTGGTCGTGGTGGCGAGTGGGCCTGCCGGGTCGTGGTCGGCTCGTGGTCGTGGTGGCGAACCGGCCCACCGGGCCGCGGTCGACCCGTAGTCTTGGCGGCAGGTGAGCCGAAAGGGGCGGATGTGACCGAGGACGTCACCGCACGGCAGAAGGCGCGTTTCCCGCGGATCAGCCCACGGGCGTACGAGCATCCGGTCGACCGCGGCGCGCTGGCGACGCTGCGCGCGGTACCGGGGTTCGCGCAGGTGCTCAGGGCGCTCGCCGGAGCGTTCTCCGAGCGCGGGCTGCGACTGACCGCTTTGGCTTCGGCGATCCGGGTGGGTCCGGCGCAGTATCCCCAGCTCGACGAGCTGCGCACGGAATGCGCGGCCGCGCTCGACCTGGAGCAGGCTCCCGAGCTGTACGTGACCCGGGATCCGGCGGCTGCCGCTTACACCGTCGGAATGGACAAGCCGTTCATCGTGATCACCACCGGCATGGTGGAGCTGCTGGACGCCGACGGGCTGCGGTTCGTCGTCGGCCACGAGATGGGGCACGTGCTGTCCGGTCATGCGGTGTACCGGACGATGCTGATGTACGTGCTGAACGCGCAGCGGAGCCTGTCGTGGAATCCGCTCTCCGCGCTCGGCCTGCGCGCGATCGGCGCCGCGCTGAACGAGTGGTATCGCAAGTCCGAGCTGTCCTGCGATCGCGCCGGCCTGCTGTGCGGGCAGGATCCGGAGGCGGCGTTGCGGGTGCACGTGCGGTTGGCGGGTGGAACCGGCTCCGCGGAGATCGACACCGCTGCGTTCCTTCGGCAGGCCGAGGAGTACTCCAGCACCGGCGACCTGCGGGACAGCCTGCACAAGCTGCTCACTGTGGAGAACATGTCGCACCCGCTCGCCGTGGTGCGCGCCGCGGAACTGCAGAAATGGGCCGCGTCGCAGGAGTACCGGGACATCCTCGGGGGCAACTACCCGCGCCGGGACGACGACGAGCCGGCGTCCAGCTGGCGGGAGGACGTCAAGGCGGCGGCCAGGGCCTACAAGGAGTCCGTCACCGAATCCACCGACCCCCTCGCGAAGGTGTTCAGTGACGTCGGAGCCGCCATCAGCGGCGCAGCGAGCAAGGTCCGGGACCGGTTCGTCCGCGGCGAGAAGGACGAGGCGGACACCGGTCGATGAGTCCGCTGCCGTGGTGGCGGGTGGCCGGGCTGCCCGAGCGCCCGGCTCCGCCCCCGCTAGGTGCGGCGTTGCCGGGTCCGGGTCGGCGGCTTCAGCACCGCGAACGCGTCCGTGACGTGCACCCCGTTGCAGGTGAATGCATACAACGCGGCGGGACGGCCGCCGGATCGGCCGGGTGGCGCGATCTCCCCGGTCGGCTCCAGCACGCCACGCCGGGAGAGCACCCGCTGCAGGTTCGTGGCGGAAACCGGGTAGCCAAGTGCTGCCGAATAGATGTCGCGCAGCTGTGAGATGGTGAAGCTGGCCGGGGCCAGCGCGCTGCCGATGGTGGTGTAGCTCAACTTCGCGCGCAGCCGGTCCCTGGCCCGCAGGACGATGTCGCGATGATCGAACGCCGTGCGTGGCAGGTTGTCGACCGAATGCCACGCCGTGTCTTCCGGGACGTCAGGGTCGACGTCGGTGGGGACGACGCCGAGGAACGCGGTGGCGACGACGCGCGGACCGGGCACCCGGTCCGGCGCGCTGAACACGGCCAGCTGCTCGACGTGCGACAGCTTGCGGACGTCGACCTTCTCGGCGAGCTGGCGCCGGATCGAGGTCTCCACGTCCTCGTC
Source organism: Thermocrispum sp. (assembly GCF_002919275.1). Classification (NCBI taxonomy): domain Bacteria; kingdom Bacillati; phylum Actinomycetota; class Actinomycetes; order Pseudonocardiales; family Pseudonocardiaceae; genus Thermocrispum; species Thermocrispum sp. The sequence continues at coordinate 39,781 of NZ_PKFA01000025.1, forward strand.
GATGCGGAGCCTGCCGCCGGGTAGCGACCACCGTCCCAGGTGAGGCTCGAGCGCGCGCCGCCACAGCAACACCTGCACTGTGGCGGAACGCACGCGCAGTACGGCCGCAAGAACCTCGTGAACCATCGGTGCCTTGGTGTTAAGATGACTGCGCACGTTTTCGATCCTAAGTCGAAAACTTCACGGTGCCAACCCGGGGAGGACCGATGACCGAGACGCTGCAGCGTCCGGCTGACGCGCACACGCCGTACGGCGGGGTGGAAGCCGACGAGGCGTGGGCCGAGGAAGTGCGGCGGCTGGCCCGCGAGCGGGACGCGGTGCTGCTGGCGCACAACTACCAGCTGCCGGAGATCCAGGAGATCGCCGACTACACCGGCGACTCGCTCGCGCTGAGCAGGATCGCCGCGGAGGTGGACGCCGCGACCATCGTGTTCTGCGGAGTGCACTTCATGGCCGAGACCGCCAAGATCCTCAGCCCAGACAAGACGGTGCTGATCCCGGACGCGCGTGCGGGCTGCTCGCTGGCCGACTCCATCACCGCCGAGCAGCTGCGGGAGTGGAAGGCGGAGCACCCGGGCGCGGTGGTGGTCTCCTACGTCAACACCACCGCCGAGGTCAAGGCGGAGACCGACATCTGCTGCACCTCGTCCAACGCCGTGGACGTCGTCCGGTCGATCCCCGCTGACCAGGAGGTTCTGTTCCTGCCCGACCAGTTCCTCGGCGCGCACGTCAAGCGCGAGACCGGCCGGGAGAACATGCACGTGTGGGCGGGCGAGTGCCACGTGCACGCCGGCATCAACGGGCCGGAGCTCGCCGAGCGGGCGGCGGAGAACCCCACGGCGGAGCTGTTCATCCACCCGGAGTGCGGCTGCGCCACCTCGGCGCTGTACCTGGCCGGGGAGGGCACGGTGCCACGCGAGCGGGTGCACATCCTGTCCACCGGGGACATGGTCAAGCAGGCGCGGGCGACCAGGAGCAGCACCGTGCTGGTGGCCACCGAGGTCGGCATGCTGCACCAGCTGCGCAAGACCGCGCCGGAGATCGAGTTCAAGGCGGTGAACGACCGGGCGTCCTGCCGCTACATGAAGATGATCACGCCCGCGGCGCTGCTGCGGTCGCTGCGTGACGGGGTGGACGAGGTGCACGTCGACCCGGAGGTGGCCGAGCGGGCGCGTGCGTCGGTGCAGCGGATGATCGCCATCGGCCAGCCCGGCGGTGGCGAGTGACCGGCCCAGTTGGCGCCCGTCAGTCGAAAACCGGGCCGGATTGGGAGGCGGGCGCCCAGCTGGTCGTCGTCGGGTCCGGTGTGGCGGGCCTGACCGCCGCGGTGCGCGCCACCGAGCTCGGCCTGCGGGTGGTGCTGGTGACCAAGACGTCGGTGAGCGAGAGCAACACCCGGTGGGCGCAGGGCGGCGTGGCCGTGGTGCGTCCGGAGGAACGCGACCCGGGTGATTCCGTGGACCGCCACGTGGCGGACACGCTGGCGGCAGGCGCGGGCCTGTGCGACCCGGCCGCCGTCGCCTCGATCATCGCCGACGGCCCGGCCGCGATCAGCCGGTTGCGGCAGCGCGGGGCGAGGTTCGACGTGAGCGCCGGCGGGCAGCTGGCCCGCACTCGCGAGGGCGGGCACAGCGCGTTCCGGGTGATTCACGCGGGCGGTGACGCCACCGGAGCGGAGATCCAGCGTGCGCTCGTCGAGGACGCCGCGGAGCACCGGGTGACGATCCTGGAGCGGCATGTCGCAATCGATGCGCTGCTGGACGACGGCGGCGCCGTCGGCGGCGTGACGGTCCTGGACGACCACGGGCGCGTGGGTGTGCTGCGGGCACCCGCCGTGGTGCTGGCGACGGGCGGGCTCGGCCAGCTCTACCAGGTGACGTCCAACCCGGACATCGCGACCGGGGACGGACTCGCCCTGGCGCTGCGAGCCGGAGCGCAGGCCGCGGACCTGGAGTTCGTGCAGTTCCACCCGACCGTGCTCTACCGTCCGGGTGCGCGGGGACGGTGTCCGTTGGTGACCGAGGCAGTGCGCGGCGAAGGCGCAGTTCTGGTGGACGCCACGGGGGCGCCCGTGATGGCCGGGGTGCACGAGCTCGGCGATCTGGCACCACGGGACGTGGTCTCCGCGGCCATCACCCGCCGGATGGCCGAGGCGCCCGGCGGTGTGGACGATCACGTGTTCCTGGACGCCACCGGCATCGCGGACTTTCCCGGCCGGTTCCCGACCGTGGCCGCGTTCTGCCGTCAGGCGGGGATTGATCCCGCTCGCGAGCCCATCCCGGTCGCCCCGGCGGCACACTTCGCCTGCGGTGGCGTGCTGACGTCGGCCGCCGGACGCACGTCCGTCCGCGGTCTCTACGCCGCCGGCGAGGTCGCCCGCACAGGGCTGCACGGAGCCAACCGGCTGGCGTCGAACTCCCTGCTGGAGGGCTTGGTGATGGGCGCTCGCGCTGCCGAAGCCGCCGCGATCGATCTTGCCGCCGGCCAGTTGAGCGCGCAGCAGGCCGAGTTCCGACGCCCGCGGGCGAACCTGGTGCCCCGTGACCGGCTGCAGCGGGTGATGACCAGGTACGCCGCGATCGGTCGTGACGCCGCCGGGTTGGCCGATGCGGCGCAGATGCTGTCGGAGTCGATGCGGCCTGCCGAGCTGACCACCGTCCGGGACGTCGAGGACGCGGCTTTGACCTTGGTCGCCCGCGCCCTGCTCACGGCGGCAGCGGCGCGTACCGAGACGCGTGGTGCTCACGTGCGAACCGACTTTCCGCATCGCGACGACCAGCGGTGGCGATACTCGCAGGTGGTCGGTCTGGCCGGGGATGGCGATCCGGTGCTGCTCGAGCCCGCGTTGGCGACGGGAGGCGCGGCATGAGCCCGGAACTCGACCGGAACGACGTGGCGCGGGTGGTCCGAACCGCGCTGGACGAGGATCTGCGCTACGGACCCGACGCGACCACCGAGGCCACCGTGCCCGAGGGTGCAGTGGCCACCGCCGAACTCACCCCACGCAGGGACGGCGTCCTGGCCGGTGCCCCGGTGGCCCTGGCCGTCTTCGACGCGGTCCTGAAGGACGGCTACGAGGTCGTCGAGTGCGCCGAGGACGGCTCCCGGTTGACCGCGGGCGTGCCGGCGATCGTGCTCCGGGGACCGGTCCGCGGCCTGCTCACCGCCGAACGGACGGCGCTGAACCTGCTCTGCCACCTGTCCGGGGTGGCGACACTGACCGCGGCCTGGGTCGATGCGGTGGCAGGCACCCGGGCGGCCATCCGGGACAGCCGGAAGACGCTCCCCGGATTGCGGTCGCTGCAGAAGTACGCCGTGCGCTGCGGGGGAGGGGTCAACCATCGCATGGCCCTCGGTGATGCGGTGCTGATCAAGGACAACCACGTGGTGGCTGCCGGGTCGGTGACCGCGGCCCTGGAGGCCGCCCGCAGGCATGCGCCCGATCTGCCGTGCGAGGTGGAGGTCGATTCGCTCGACCAGCTGCGCGAGGCGCTGTCCGCGGGCGCCGACGAGGTGCTGCTCGACAACTTCACCCCGGACCAGTGCCGTCAAGCGGTGCGGCTGCGGGACGAGCTGGCCCCGAAGACCAAGCTGGAGGCGTCCGGCGGGCTGACGCTCGAAGTTGCGCGCGCGTACGCGGAAGCCGGAGTGGACTACCTTGCGGTAGGCGGGTTGACGCACTCCGCCCCGGCCCTGGACGTGGGGATGGACTTGCGGGCCGACTGACGAGCAATCCTCACGGGGTCGGCCGACGGACAGGGGAGGACAGCCGATGAACCGCGAGGAAGAATCCGGTGCCGGCGCGCCCGTTTCGGCGTTCGGTCTCGGGCTGCACCACGTGCAGCTGGCGATTCCGCCCGGCAGCGAGGACGCCTGCCGCGCGTTCTACGTCGACGTGGTCGGCATGACCGAAGTGCCCAAGCCGCCGGAGCTCGCGGCGCGCGGCGGGCTGTGGGTGCGCGCCGACCGGCTGGAGATCCACCTCGGCGTCGAGCAGGACTTCCGGCCGGCCCGCAAGGCCCACCCGGGATCCAGGTGGCCGACCTGGACCGGCTGGCCGAGCGGATGACGGCCGCGGGCGTCGACATCACCTGGGACGACCTGCTTCCCGGGCATCGCCGGTTCTACTGCCTCGACGCGGTGGGCAACCGGCTGGAATTCCTCAGCCCGGCGGGCTGATCGGCCCGCCGGCCACCGGGCACCGTGGGTGCACGGCGCCCGGTGGCCGCGTGAGAAGCTGTCGGCATGAACACCGCGGCATGGGCTGTGCAAGTCATCCTGGCCGTCATGCTCTTCGGTGCCGGCCTGGCCAAGGCCACCCAGAAGAGAGAGCAGCTGCAGGCTCTGTCGCCGAACATGGCCTGGACGGAGGACTTCGGCGACGTGACCATCCGGCTGATCGGCATCGCCGAAGTGCTCGGTGCGCTCGGCCTGATCCTGCCGCTGTGGACCGGAATCGCGCCGGTGCTCACGCCCGTCGCGGCGGTGGGACTGACCGTGATCATGATCGGCGCCGCCGTCACCCACCTCAGGCGCAATGAGTTCAACGCCATGGCCCCGCCGGTCGTGCTCGCCGCCGGTGCAATCTTCGTGGCGTGGGCGCGGTTCAGCGGGGTGGCCTGACCGGCTCCGGAACGCCCCGGGACGCTGGACGGCGCGCCGGCCGTCACAGGCGCCGGTTGGCCAGCACGGCGGTGGCTTGGCGGGACTCCTCGGCGCGCTTGGGGTCGATGTCGGCCACCAGGATCCCCGGCCCCGGGCCCAGCTGGTCGTGCACCCGGCCGAACGGGTCGGCGATCGTGCTGTAGCCGATGCCGGTCGGCACCCCCGGTTTGGTCTCGATGCCGCTGGTGGCCGGGTCCGCCTGCCCGCAGCCCAGCACCCAGCACCCGGAGTCCAGGGCGCGCGCTCGCACCAGCAGCTCCCACTGCTCGCGCTTGCCCTCACCGGCGCCCCACGACGCGGGAACCACCACCGCGGCAGCGCCTGCCTCGCCGTGCGCCTGGAACAGCTCGGGGAACCGGATGTCGTAGCAGGTCGCCAGGCCGATCTTGACCCCTTCCACGTCGACCGAGACCAGCTCGCCGCCCGGGGCGACGGTGCGTGACTCCTGGAAGCCGAACGCGTCGTAGAGGTGGATCTTGTCGTAGCCGATGGACTTCCCGCGCCCGGTGACCAGCAATGTGTTGTACACCCGGCCGTCACCGGCAGGCGTGAACATGCCTGCGATCACCAGCACCCCCGCGGCTTCGGCGATGGCCGAGATCACCGTGGCCCACGGGCCGTCCAGCGGTTCGGCGACGTCCTTCAGCCGGGTGCCGAAACGGGCCATGGTGGCTTCCGGGAACACCACCAGCGACGCGCCCGCGGTGACCGCCTCGGCGACCGAAGCACGGACCTGCTCGGCGTTCTCCACCGGATCGGGCGTGCTGGTGATCTGACACAGGGCTACGCGCATGACTTGCAGACTACTGGCGGGCAGGCGATTCGCCAGGGGCGCAGCGGGCGGGACGGACGGTGCGCACTGCAGCCCGCGCGGCCGGTTGGCCGGGGTGTCGGCCGGCTCTCGTGCCCGCCACCCGGCACGCCGGTACAGCGCGCGGCGCCCGTATCGTTAGCTGCATGCTCAACCGTATCGACCTGCGTGGACGCCCCGCGTCGCTGACTCCGGCCGAGCTGCGAGCCGCCCTGCCCAGGGCGGAGATCGACGTCGACGCGGCGGTACATCAGGTGCGCCCGGTCGTGACGGCCGTGCGCGAGCGCGGTGTCGATGCGGTCCTGGACTACACCGAGCAGTTCGACAAGGTGCGGCCGGAACGGGTCCGGGTGCCCGCCGGGGAGCTGGCCAGGGCCGCCGAGCAGCTGGATCCGGCGGTGCGCTCGGCCCTGCAGGTGAGCATCGACCGGGCCCGCCGGGTGCACGCCGACCAGCTTCGTCCGGACGTCACCACGACACTGGCCGACGGGGCCACGGTGACCGAGCGATGGCTCCCGGTGCGCCGAGTCGGCCTGTACGCGCCGGGCGGCCTGGCGGCCTACCCGTCGAGCGTGATCATGAACGTGGTCCCTGCCCAAGTCGCCGGCGTGGAGTCGCTGGTGCTGTGCTCGCCGCCGCAAGCCGAGTTCGGCGGGTTGCCGCACCCGACCATCCTGGCCGCCGCGGCCATGCTGGGGATCGACGAGGTGTGGGCCGTCGGCGGCGCGCAGGCGGTGGCGCTGCTGGCTTACGGCGGGACGGACACCGACGGGACGGCACTGGAGGGTGTCGACATGGTGACCGGTCCCGGCAACGTGTACCTGACCGCGGCCAAGCGCATGCTGCGCGGCGTGATCGGCATCGACTCCGAGGCAGGCCCGACGGAGATCTGCATCCTGGCGGACGACACCGCCGATCCGGACCACGTCGCGGCCGATCTGGTCAGCCAGGCCGAACACGACCCGCTGGCCGCGTCGGTGCTGGTCACCACGTCCGAGGCGCTGGTGGACGCGGTGGAAGCCCGGCTGCAGCAGCGTGTCGCCGCCACCAAGCACAGCGCGCGCGTCCGCCAGGCGCTGACCGGCAAGCAGTCGGGTGTGGTGCTGGTGTCCACGCTCGACGACGGGCTGCGGGTGGTGGATGCCTACGCTGCCGAGCACCTGGAGATCCAGACCGCCGACGCCGGAGAGGTCGCCGCTCGCGTGCGCAACGCAGGTGCGATCTTCGTCGGCCCGTATTCGCCGGTGTCGCTCGGGGACTACTGCGCGGGCTCCAACCACGTGCTGCCGACCGGCGGCTACGCGCGCCACTCGGGCGGCCTGTCCGTGCAGACGTTCCTGCGTGGCGTGCACGTGGTGGACTACAGCAAGGAAGCGCTGCGTGAGGTCGCCGACGAGGTCGTGACGTTGGCCAATGCCGAGGATCTTCCCGCCCACGGGGAAGCCGTGCAGGCTCGGTTCTCGGGGAGCGAATCGTGAAAGACGTGACGCTGGACGACCTGCCGTTGCGCGAGGACCTGCGCGGCCGCACCCCGTACGGCGCCCCGCAGCTGCAGGTGCCGGTGCGGTTGAACACCAACGAGAACCCCTTCCCGCCGCCGCCCGAGCTGGTCGCGCACGTGGCCGCGTCGATCGAGAAGATCGCCGGGGAACTGCACCGCTACCCGGACCGGGACGCCGTGGAGCTGCGGGCCGACCTGGCCGGTTACCTCAGCGCTGCCACCGGTGTGGAGCTGACCGCGGACAACGTCTGGGCGGCCAACGGATCCAACGAGGTGATCCAGCAGCTGCTGCAGGCGTTCGGCGGCCCCGGCCGCACCGCGCTGGGATTCGAGCCGTCGTACTCGATGCACCCGATCATCTCCGCGGGCACCCGCACCGAGTGGCTGCCCGCGCCGCGGCGCGACGACTTCGGCCTGGACGCCGAGGCGGCCGCACGGCTGATCGCCGAACGGGCACCCGACGTGGTGTTCGTGACCAGTCCGAACAACCCCACCGGCGGCAGCATCCCGCCCGCCGATCTGCGGAAGATCCTCGACGCGGCGCCGGGCATGGTGGTGGTGGACGAGGCTTACGCGGAGTTCTCCAGCAACCCCAGCGCGGTGCGGCTGCTCGCCGACTATCCGGCCAAACTGGTGGTCTGCCGCACGATGAGCAAGGCGTTCGCGTTCGCCGGCGGCCGCCTCGGGTACTTGGCGGCCGCTCCTGCCGTCGTCGACGCGCTGCAGCTGGTGCGCTTGCCGTATCACCTGTCGTCGCTCACCCAGGCGGCGGCGCGGGCCGCCCTGGCGCACGGCAAGCAGACGCTGGAGTCGGTTCGCAAGCTCGTCGCCGAGCGGGAACGGGTCCGCCAAGCGCTGACCGCGATGGGTTTCTCCGTGGTCCCCAGCGATGCGAACTTCCTGCTCTACGGCCGCTTCGCGGACGCGGCGGCGGCCTGGGCGACCTATCTGGACCATGGTGTACTGGTACGCAACGTCGGCGTTCCCGGGCATTTGCGGGTGACCATCGGCACGCCCGAGGAGAACGACGCGTTCCTGGAAGCGAGCAAGAAGGTGACAACGTGAGCCGCATCGGCAAGGTCGACCGCACCACCAAGGAGTCCTCGATCAGCGTCGAGGTCGACCTGGACGGGACCGGGCAGGTCGAGATCGACACCGGGGTGCCGTTCTACGACCACATGCTCACCGCGTTCGGGGTGCACGGCTCGCTGGACCTGCGCGTGCGCGCCGACGGCGACGTGCACATCGACGCCCACCACACGGTGGAGGACACCGCGATCGTGCTCGGCCAGGCCATCCGCGAAGCGCTCGGCGACAAGCAGGGCATTCGCCGGTTCGGCGACTGCTGGGTGCCGATGGACGAGACCCTTGCCCATGCCGCGATCGACGTCTCCGGCAGGCCGTACTGCGTGCACGTCGGCGAGCCGGAGGAGTTCACCACCTTCACCATCGGCGGCAACTACCCGTTCGTGCTGACCAGGCACGTGTTCGAGTCGCTGGCCTTCCACGCGCAGATCGCCCTGCACGTGCGGGTGATCCACGGACGGGACCCGCACCATATCGCCGAAGCGCAGTACAAGGCGGTCGCCCGCGCACTGCGCGCCGCGACCGAGCCGGATCCCCGGCAGGGCGGCGTGCCGTCCACCAAGGGCGTGCTCTAGCCTGCGCGGTCGCGCGGCGGGCGGAGAGCGAGGAGCGCATGACCGAGTTCGTGTTCATCCTGCTGGTCGCGGCGGCAGGGCTGCTGCTGGGCGGGGTCATCGCGATGTGGAAGACCTCGAAAGCCGTCGCCGCGTTCCTCATGGTGCTGTGCGTGATGGCGGGCGTGGGCGCGGCGCTGTGGTACCAGTCGGTGTCCTAGCCTCAGCACCCATCCGCGGTCACCGGCCGCCGCCGGTGGTCACAGTCCGCCTTCGGCGGCGGGCTTCAGCCGTGGCGCGCCCGGTCCGTACTTGGCCAGCTCGTCGTCGTGGTTCATCAGCGAGCACGACCTCAGCGACAGGCAGCCGCACCCGATGCAGCTGGTCAGGCTGTCCCGCAGCCGTTGCAGCGCGTCGATGCGGGCGTCCAGTTCGCTGCGCCACTGCCGGGACAGCCGAGCCCAGTCGGCCTTCGTCGGCGCGCGGTCCTTCGGCAGCGTGGCCAGCGCCTTGGCGATGTCTTCCAGGCTCAGCCCGACCCGCTGCGCGGAGCGGATGAACGCGATGCGGCGCAGCACGGTGCGGGGATAGCGCCGCTGGTTGCCGGAGGTCCGTTCGGAGGAGATGAGGCCGCGTTCCTCGTAGAACCGCAACGCCGTGTGCGGTACCCCGCTGCGCTCGGCGACCTGTCCGATGGTCAGGTGGTTGGCCAGCCTGGTCACGACCTCCATGGTAGCGAAAGTTCGAGATTACTCGAGGTTGGCTGCCGGTGCGTGCCGCCGTGGGGTGGCCAACTACGCTGATACGGGTGACGGCACGGGTGGTGATTCTCGACTACGGCTCCGGCAACCTGCGCTCCGCGGAGCGGGCGCTGCAACGCACCGGGGCGGACGTGACGGTCACCGCAGACGCGAAAGCCGCCGTCGAGGCGGACGGCCTGGTCGTCCCGGGAGTCGGTGCGTTCGCCGCGTGCGTGGACGGCCTCCGGGCGGTCGGCGGGGAGTCGATCATCGACCGGCGGCTGGCGGGCGGACGGCCGGTGCTCGGCATCTGCGTCGGCATGCAGATCCTGTTCGAGCACGGCGTAGAGCACGGCATCAAGGCCGAAGGGCTCGGGCAGTGGCCGGGCACCGTCGAGCGGCTGCAGGCCGACGTGCTGCCGCACATGGGCTGGAACACCGTCCAGGCGCCGGAGGACTCGGTGCTGTTCGCCGGCCTCGATGCGGACACCAGGTTCTACTTCGTGCACTCCTACGCCGTGCGCACCTGGCAGCTGGAGTCGGGACTGCCCGGGCAGCAGCCGCTGGTCACCTGGGCCGAGCATGGCGAGCCGTTCGTGGCGGCGGTGGAGAACGGCGCGTTGAGCGCGACTCAGTTCCACCCGGAGAAGTCCGGTGAGGCGGGCGCGGTGCTGCTGAAGAACTGGGTGAACACCCTGCGCTGACCAGGCCGGGTGCGGGTGCGCGGCCGGCCACCCGTTGCCAGTGGCCGTCCGGCGTCGCCGTAAGGTGGTCGGCGTGACGTTCACATTGCTGCCCGCCGTCGACGTCGCCGACGGCAAGGCCGTCCGCCTGGTGCAGGGTGCGGCCGGAACCGAAACCGAGTACGGGTCACCCCGCGACGCCGCCCTCGCCTGGCAGCGGGACGGCGCGGAGTGGATTCATCTGGTCGACCTGGACGCCGCTTTCGGGCGTGGCTCCAACCGCGAGCTGCTCGCCGCGGTCGTGCGCGAGCTCGAGGTGAACGTCGAGCTGTCCGGTGGCATCCGGGACGACGAATCGCTGCAAGCCGCCCTGGCCACCGGCGCACGCCGCGTCAACGTCGGCACGGCGGCGTTGGAGGATCCGGAGTGGACCGCGCGGGTCATCGGCGAGTACGGCGACCGGGTGGCGATCGGGCTGGACGTGCGGATCAACGGCGACGAGCACCGCTTGGCCGCCCGTGGCTGGACGTCCGACGGCGGTGACCTGTGGGAGGTGCTGGAGCGCCTGGAGTCCAACGGCGCCCAGCGGTACGTGGTGACCGACGTGAGCAAGGACGGCACGCTGCGCGGGCCGAACCTGGAGCTGCTGCGCGCGGTGTGCGCCCGCACGAAGGCCCCGGTGATCGCCTCCGGCGGGGTGTCCAGCCTGGACGACCTGCGCGCTTTGGCCAAGCTGGCCTACCGGGAAGGCGAGGGCGGCGTGGAAGGCGCCATCGTGGGCAAGGCCCTGTATGCGGGCGCGTTCACGCTGCCGGAGGCCCTGGCCGCCGTTCGCTGACGCGAGCGCTCCACGGACCGCGGGCGGCTCAGTCCCGGTCGGCCTCGATCTCGATGCCGATGGTGCGCCGCCGCCCGCCGCGCAGGATGCTGCCGTAGACGGTGAGGTAGCCGAGGATCCCGTACTTCTTCACCAGCAGCTTGCGCATCCGTTCGGTTCCGCCGTCGTCGAGCAGGCGCGGCGTGCCGTCGACCGGTTCTCCGTACGTCGTCTTGCCGAGTGCGTCACAGGCGACCAGCGTCGCACGGCTGCCTGCTCGGATCCGCTTCACCTTGCCCGCGTCGCGTGCGCTCCAGACGTAGACCTTTCTGCCGTCGTCCGGGTCGTGCACGAACCACACGGGCGTGGACACCGGCGTTCCGGACTTGCGATACGTCGTCAGCAGGACGTACTTGTGACCGCGCAGGCGTTCCATTCGCCCAGGTTAACCGGGCTCACGGGGTGCGGCGGCGCAATGTCGCGGCGCCGCCGACGAGTGCGGCCAGCCCGCACAGGGCGACGATCACGACGTTGCGCACCAGCGTGCCGTCGATCTCCGCGCTGCGGGTGACCTGGGTCAGGGCGTCCACGGCATAGGACAGCGGCATCACGTCCGACAGCCATTCCAGCGGCTCGGCCATCGCCTCGCGCGGGGCGAACAACCCGCACAGCAGGACCTGCGGCATGACGAACAGCGGCATGAACTGCACCGCCTGGAACTCGGTGCGGGCGAACGCCGAGGCGAACAGCCCGAGCGCCATGCCGAGCAGCGCGTCCAGCAGGGCGATGACCAGCAGCAGCCACACCGACCCGGCGATCTCCATGCCGAGCCAGGTCAGCGACACCACCGCGGCCAGCGCCACTTGGGCCACGGCGACGAGCCCGAACGCCACCGCGTAGCCGAACAGCAGGTCGACCTTGTGCAGCGGCATGGTCATCAGCCGCTCGAGCGTGGCGGTGGTGCGCTCGCGCAACGTCGAGATCGACGTCACCACGAACATGATCGCGAACGGGAACACCGCCAGCAGGGCAGGAGCGGCGGCGCTGAAGGCCCGGTCGGTGTTGAGCACGTACCGCAGCAGGATCAGCAGAACCGACGGCATCAGCACCAGCAGCACCAGGGTGCGGTGGTCGTGCTTGAGCTGGGTGAGGATGCGACGTGCGGTCGCCAGCGTGATTGCGACGCTCATGCCGCCACCTCGCTTGCGGTGATCAGCCGGAGAAAGGCCTGTTCGAGGTCGCCCGCCTGGGTGCGGGCGCGCAGCGCATCGGGTGGCCCGGTGGCCAGCAACCTGCCCTCGCGCATCAACAGCAGGTGGTCGCACCGGCCCGCCTCGTCCATCACGTGGCTGGACACCAGCAGGGTCGCGCCGCGGCCGGCCAGTGCACCGAACAGCTCCCACAGCTCGTCACGCAGCACCGGATCCAGGCCCACCGTCGGTTCGTCGAGCACCAGCAGCTCGGGCTCGCCGAGCAGGGCCACCGCCAGATTGGCGCGGCTGAGCTGGCCGCCGGACAGCTGCCCGACCATCGCGTTCGCGTGCGTGCCGAGCCCGACCTCGTCGACGACCCGGTCCACGTCCTCGGCAGGCGCCCCAGCACCGAGGCGAAGTACCGCAGTGCCTCGGCGACCCGCAGGTCGGGGTAGATCGCCGGGTTCTGGGTGGCGTACCCGATCTTGCGGCGCAGGTCCTTGTGTCCGGCGGGCAGGCCGAGCACGGTCACACTGCCGCCGGCGACGATCTGCACGCCCACGATGGCGCGCAGCAACGTCGACTTGCCGCAGCCGCTCGGCCCGAGCACGCCGGTCACCGAGCCTCGTTCGAGCGCGAAGCTCACGCCCTGGAGCACTTCTCGTCCACCACGTCGCACGTGGAGGTCGTCCACCGCGACGGCTAAATTAGTCATGTGTTTAATTCTGTGCCTGTGCCGGACGGGTGTCAATGACGCAGGTCGTTGGGTCGATGGCGCGGGCTGATCGCCGGAACGGCGCGGGCCGATCGCCGGTTCGGCGGCGAAGCCACCCGGTCTTCAGCGGTCCGCCGGGCGGGGTGCAGCGTCGATGTGCTGTTGGATCGCCGGGGCGATCATGGCGATGACGTCTTCCGGCGGGGCCGAGGCCAAAGGCTCGAGCCGCACGATGTAGCGGAGCAGGGCGACGCCCATCAGCTGCGAGCCGATCGCGGTCATCCGCAACTCGTCCACACCGAGCGCCGGCCCGAGACGGTCGACGATCACCCGGTGCAAGAACTCCCGCATCATTCGCGCGGCCTGCTCGGACGAGGTCACCGAGCGCAGCAGGGCCAGAAACGGCCGCCGGGTCTCCGTGCCGTCCCACACGCTGATGAACAGACGCAGCAGCCGCTCGCCCGCCTGCTGGCGTGGCCCGTCGGTGACGACGTCGGCGATCGTGTACAGGTTGACCGGCAGGTGCAGGGAATCGGTGAAGACCCGGTCCTTCGAGCCGAAGAAGTGGTGGATCAACGCCGGGTTCACGCCCGCTTCGGCGGCGATGGCGCGGATCGTGGTGCCTTCGTAGCCGCGCTCGGCGAACAGCCGCCGGGCAGCCGCCAAGATGTGGTCCCGTGTCTCGGTCCGTCCCGGCCTCCGGCCCGCGCGCGCCATGCTCGTAGGCTAAACGGCGTGGGTGTAGCTGTGCGGGTCATCCCGTGTCTGGACGTCGACGCCGGCCGGGTGGTCAAGGGCGTCAACTTCGAGAACCTGCGCGACGCGGGCGACCCGGTCGAGCTCGCCGCGCGGTACGACGCCGAAGGCGCGGACGAGCTGACCTTCCTCGACGTCACCGCCTCCTCCGGCAACCGCGAGACCACCTATGACGTCGTCCGGCGCACGGCCGAGCAGGTGTTCATCCCGCTCACCGTCGGGGGCGGCGTGCGTACCTGCGAGGACGTCGACCGGTTGCTGCGGTCCGGTGCCGACAAGGTGTCCGTCAACACCGCCGCGATCGCCCGGCCCGAACTGCTGCGCGAGGCGGCCCGGCGTTTCGGCTCGCAGTGCATCGTGCTGTCGGTCGACGCCCGCCGGGCCGAGGGCACGCCGTCCGGGTTCGAGGTGACCACTCACGGCGGCCGCCGCGGCACGGGCATCGACGCTGTGGAGTGGGCCGCCCGCGGCGAGGAACTCGGGGTGGGGGAGATCCTGCTGAACTCGATGGACGCCGACGGCACGAAGGCGGGCTTCGACCTGGAGCTGATCCGCAAGGTGCGCGCCGCGGTGCGGGTTCCCGTGATCGCCAGCGGCGGCGCAGGCGAGCTGGAGCACTTCCCGCCTGCGGTGCAGGCGGGCGCCGACGCGGTGCTGGCGGCGAGCGTGTTCCACTTCGGGCACCTGTCCATCCCGGACGTGAAGAAGACGCTGCGCGTCGCGGGAATCGAGGTCCGATGAGCGCACTTGATCCCGCCGTGGCCAACCGACTCAAGCGCAATGCCGACGGACTGGTCGCCGCCATCGCGGTGGACGCGACCTCCGGGGCGGTGCTCATGCAGGCGTGGATGAACGACGAGGCGCTGGCGCGCACGCTGAGCACGCGCCGGGCGACCTACTTCTCCCGCAGCCGCGGGCGCCTGTGGGTCAAGGGCGAGGAGTCCGGACACACCCAGCACGTGCGGGAAGTCCGCATCGACTGCGACGGCGACACCGTGCTGTTGCTGGTCGACCAGGTCGGGCCCGCCTGCCACACCGGCACGCCGACATGCTTCGACGGGCCCGATCGCGTGCTGCTGGCCGCCGAGTGAGCCGGGTCAGTCCAGCGGCCCGGTGAGGTAGCGCTGGATGGTCGGGCCGATCGCCGCAGCGACGGTGGGGATGTCCGCTGACGCGAGCGGCTCGAATCCGGTGACGTAGCGGACCATGCCCAAGCCGATGATCTGCGATGCGCACAAGGTCGCGCGCATCTCGACAGCACCGGTGCCCGCCAGTTTGGCGACCCGTCCGAACAGGTAGTGCACGAACAAGTCGCGCATCACGTCGATGGCCTGCTCGTGTGCCGCGACGCTGCGGACCAGGGCGGTGAAGACGCCGCCGCCCGCGCTGTCCCACACCGTCAGAAACCGCGTGACGATACGGTGGCCGAGCTCGTCCACGTCGCCGCTCATCAGCTCGTCGGCGACGGTCTTGGGGTTGAACGGCAGCTGCAGCACGGCCTCGCCGAACAGGCCCTCCTTGCCGCCGAACCAGTGGTTGACCATCGCCGGGTCGACCCCGGCGCGCTTGGCAATGCCGCGCACCGTCGCCCCTGCGTAACCCGATTCGGCGAAGACTTCCCGTGCCGCCTCGATCAGCGCCGCCCTGGTGTCCGCGCCGCCGGGACGGCGGCCCCGTCGCTTGGTCGTTTCTTCGGCCACCCCGCCATCATGACCTGCGGCGACACCCTATTTCCACCGGGGTTGAATTCCGCTGCGCCCACCCCGGCGAGCGCTGGCCGGTGCACGCGGCGACGAGCGCTGACGGCAGAATGGCGTCCGTGGCCAACCACAGCGCAGTCCGCACACCGCTCGGTGCGGTGGGCCTGACCAGAGACGAGTTTCGCGAGCTCGCCAAGACCCGCCGGGTCATCCCGGTGGTGCGGCGGCTGCTCGCCGACGCGGAGACGCCGCTGTCGATCTACCGCAAGCTCGCCGCCAACCGTCCAGGAACGTTCCTGTTCGAATCGGCCGAGAACGGGCAGTCCTGGTCGCGATGGTCGTTCGTCGGGGTGCGCAGCCCCGCGGCGCTGACCGTGCGGGACGGGCAAGCGGTGTGGCAGGGCACGCCGCCGGCCGACCTGCCGACCGAGGGCAACCCGTTGCAGGTGCTGCGCGAAACGCTCGTCGCCCTGCGCACCGACCCGTTGCCCGGCTTGCCGCCGCTGACCGGCGGCATGGTCGGTTACCTGGCCTACGACGCGGTCCGCTGGCTGGAGCGGCTGCCCGAGCTGGCCACCGACGATCTGCGCCTGCCCGAGCTGATCATGCTGCTGGCCACCGATCTGGCCGCCTACGATCACCACGAGGGCACGGTCACGCTCATCGCGAACGCGGTGAACTGGGACAACACGCCCAAGCGGGTGGACGCCGCGTACGACGACTGCGTGCGCAGGCTGGACGAGATGACCCGGCAGCTGGCCACCCACGCCCCGCCGACGGCGGTGCAGTTCCACCGCCCGGAGCCGGAGTTCGTCCGTTGCCGGGACAAGGCGGAGTTCCACAAGGTCGTGCACGAGGTGGTCGAAGCGGTGCACGCCGGTGAGGCGTTCCAGGTGGTGCCTTCGCAGCGGTTCGAGATGCGCACTTCCGCCGATGCCCTCGACGTCTACCGGGTGCTGCGCAACACCAACCCGAGCCCGTACATGTACCTGCTGCGGCTCGACGGCTTCGACATCGTCGGCTCGAGCCCGGAGGCGCTGGTGACGGTGCGCGACGGGCGCGCGACGACGCACCCGATCGCCGGCACCCGCTGGCGGGGCGCCGACGAGGAGGAAGACGCGCTGCTGGCCAAGGACCTGCTGGCCGACGAGAAGGAACGTGCCGAGCACCTGATGCTGGTCGATCTGGCCCGCAACGACCTGGGCCGGGTCTGCCGGCCCGGCACCGTGCATGTCGTGGACTTCTTCAGCGTCGAGAAGTACTCGCACGTCATGCACATCGTGTCGACGGTGACCGGTCTGCTCGCCGAGGGCAAGACCGCGTTCGACGCGGTGGCCGCCTGCTTCCCGGCGGGCACGTTGACCGGGGCGCCGAAGGTGCGCGCGATGGAGCTGATCGAACAGCTCGAACCGACCAGGCGCGGGCTCTACGGCGGGGTGGTCGGGTACCTCGACTTCGCCGGCGACGCGGACACCGCCATCGCCATCCGTACCGCGCTGATGCGCGACGGTGTCGCCTACGTGCAGGCGGGCGCCGGCGTGGTGGCGGACTCGCAGCCGGACTACGAGGACAACGAGACGCTGAACAAGGCGCGGACCGTGCTGTCGGCCGTGGCCGCGGCGGAAACGATGCGAGAACCGTGAAACGCCTGCTGTGGACGGTGATCGTCGCGCTGGTGCTCGGCGCGGCGGCGCTGTGGGGCGCGGGCCGCCTGGTGTGGTCGCAGGAGCAGCAGGAGCTCACGTGGCCGACTCCGCTGGCGTTGCTGGTGCTGGCGTCCATCGGCGCCATGTTCGCCGTGCGCGCGGTGGGCAAGCGTGTCCTGGGCGGCGTCCTCGTGGTCGCAGGCGGGGCGGCGTGCGTGCTGGCAGTGACCGATGTCGAGCTTTTCGGCATGGGCCCGGTGATCGCACTGCTGGGCGGGCTGCTGACCGGCGCGGCGGGTGGCCTGCTCATGGCCCGCGGGCACCGGCTGCCCGGGATGGGGAGCCGCTACGAAACGCCCGCCGCGCAGCGCGCGAAGCAGCAGGAGAGCGGCGGAGGACATGACGAGGGGGACGGCGAGCAGGCCGGCGGACGAACCGGCACCGCCGCCGACGACGGCGACGACTTGTGGACGGCGCTGTCGGAGGGGAAAGACCCGACCGAAGAAGGTTGACGGCGTGCGACGGCGCAGCAACGCCGCATCCGGGGTCGCTGCCGCGTGGCCGACCCCGGACCAGGGAGCGTCCACCCTCGCGGGTAGCATTCTGAGCGCGGGAAGGGAAGGTTCTGGTGATCGTGCTTGCGAGCGACGGACGACAGCTGCTAGTGCGGGTGGCCTGCCGGTGAGCGTGCTCGAGGACATCATCGTCGGCGTGCGTGCCGACCTCGCCGAGCGCGAGGCCGCGCTGCCGCTGGAGGAGCTGAAGAAGCGGGCCGCCAAGGCGCCAGAGCCACGCGACGCGATGGCCGCGCTGAAGGAGCCGGGCATCGGCGTCATCGCCGAGGTGAAGCGGCGCAGTCCGTCGAAGGGGAAGCTGGCCGACATCCCGGACCCGGCGGCGCTGGCCGCCGACTACGCCGCGGCCGGGGCGCGCGCGGTGAGCGTGTTGACCGAGCGGCGGCGGTTCGGAGGGTCGCTGGCCGATCTGGCCGCGGTGCGCGCTGCGGTCGACGTGCCGGTGCTGTGCAAGGACTTCATCGTCAGCCCGTACCAGGTGCACGAGGCCCGGCTGCACGGTGCGGACATCGTGCTGCTCATCGTGGCGGCGCTGGAGCAGAACGCGCTGGTGTCCCTGCTGGACCGGGTCGAGTCGCTGGGCATGACCGCGCTGGTCGAGGTGCACAACGCCGAGGAGTGCGACCGGGCGCTGGAGGCGGGCGCCGAGCTGATCGGCGTCAACGCGCGCAACCTGCACACGCTGGAGGTGGACAGGGAGGTGTTCGCGCGGCTCGCCCCCGGGCTGCCGCCGAACGTGCTCAAGGTCGCCGAGTCCGGTGTGCGCGGCCCGGGCGATCTGATGACGTACGCGGGGCACGGCGCGGACGCCGTGCTGGTCGGCGAGGGCCTGGTCACCAGCGAGGACCCGAAGGCCGCGCTGGTGCAGCTGGTGACCGCGGGCTCCCATCCGGCGTGTCCGAGGCCTGCCCGGTGAGTGCGCCACGCGACCCCGCGGCGGCCGGCGAGCCGGACAAGGACCTGCATGCGCCGGGCAAGCACGATCCCGACGAGCGCGGCCACTTCGGCCCGTACGGCGGGCGGTTCATGCCGGAGGCGCTGGTCGACGCCCTGGACGAACTGACGGAGGCCTATGACAAGGCGCGGGTCGATCCGGATTTCGTCGGCGAGTTCCGGCGCCTGCTGCGCGACTACGCGGGCCGTCCGTCGTTGCTGACCGAAGCCCCGCAGTTCGCCGAGCACTGCGGCGGTGCGCAGGTCTGGCTCAAGCGGGAAGACCTCAACCACACCGGATCGCACAAGATCAACAACGTGCTGGGTCAGGCGCTGCTGACCAAGCGGATGGGCAAGACCAGGGTCATCGCCGAGACCGGCGCCGGGCAGCACGGCGTGGCGACGGCGACCGCGTGCGCGCTGCTCGGCCTGGAATGCGTGATCTACATGGGCGAGGTGGACACGCAGCGGCAGGCGCTCAACGTGGCCAGGATGCGGCTGCTCGGCGCGGAGGTCGTCCCGGTCACGACCGGATCCCGCACGCTCAAGGACGCCATCAACGAGGCGTTGCGCGACTGGGTCACCAACGTCGACACCACGCACTACCTGCTGGGCACCGCGGCGGGCCCGCACCCGTTCCCGACCATGGTGCGCAACTTCCACAAGGTGATCGGCGCCGAGGCCCGTGAGCAGATCCTGGAGAAGGCGGGCAGGCTGCCGGACGTGGTCATCGCGTGCGTGGGCGGCGGGTCGAACGCCATCGGCATCTTCCACGGCTTCATCGACGACCCGGGCGTGCGGCTGGTCGGCGTCGAACCGGGCGGACACGGCCTGGACTCCGGCAAGCACGGCGCTACGCTGAGCCAGGGTGTTCCCGGCATGCTGCACGGCGCCTTCTCCTACCTGCTGCAGGACGAGGACGGGCAGACCATCGAGGCGCACTCCATCTCGGCCGGCCTGGACTATCCGGGCGTCGGGCCGGAGCACTCGTGGCTGAAGGACACCGGCCGCGCCGAATACATCACCGCCACCGACGACGAGGCGATGCACGCCTTCCAGCTGCTGTCCCGCACCGAGGGCATCATCCCGGCGCTGGAGTCCGCGCACGCGCTGGCCGGTGCCATCAAACTGGGCAAGGAGCTGGGCGAGGACGGCCTGATCCTGGTGAACCTTTCGGGTCGCGGCGACAAGGACATGGACACCGCCGCCAAGTACTTTGGATATACCTCATGACCGGGTTGGAGTCGGTGTTCGCCCGTGCCAAGGACGAGGGCCGGGCGGCCCTGATCGGGTATCTGCCTGCCGGCTACCCGACGCTGGCCGAGTCGAAGGACCTGCTCGCGGCGATGCTCGACGGCGGGTGCGACGTCGTCGAGGTCGGCGTGCCGTACTCGGACCCGGTGATGGACGGGCCGACCGTGCAGATGGCCTCGGACAAGGCGCTGCGCGCCGGTTTCCGGCTGCGTCACGTGTTCGACGTGGTCGAAGGGATCAGCGCAGCCGGCGGCCACGCGGTCGTGATGACCTACTGGAACCCGGTGCACCGATACGGCGTCGACGCCTTCGCGCGGGACCTGGCGGCGGCGGGCGGCCACGGCATCATCACCCCGGACCTGATTCCGGACGAAGCCGAGGACTGGCTGCGGGCTTCCGACGAGCACGGCCTTCACCGCATCTTCCTGGTGGCCCCTTCGTCGTCGGACCGGCGCCTGAAACTGACCGCCGATGCGTCGTCCGGTTTCATCTACGCCACCGCGGTGATGGGCGTGACCGGCATGCGCGACAAGGTCGGCGCAGGTGCACGGGAGCTGGTCCGCCGCACCCGCGAACACACGTCGTTGCCCATCGGAGTCGGGTTGGGCGTGCGCAACGGGGAGCAGGCCGCGGAGGTGGCCGGCTTCGCCGACGCGGTGATCGTCGGGTCGGCGTTCATCAAGGCCGCGGAGGACGAGGGCGCCCAGGGGGTTCGGCGGCTGGCCGGAGAACTCGCCGCCGGAGTGCGCTCGCCGCGTCCGGCGGGCTCCTGAACCGGCCCTGGTCGCCGGCCCCGGCGGCGGGCTGACTACGGTGTCCGTGTGACCAGCCTGACAGCGTTTTCCATGGCCTTGCCACTGTTCTCCACGGAGATTCCCAGCCCGCCGCGCGGAGTGTGGGAAATCGGCCCGGTCCCGGTCCGCGCCTACGCGCTGTGCATCATCGCCGGCATCATCGTCGCCATCTGGTGGGGCGAGCGGCGCTGGCAGGCGCGCGGCGGCAGCCCCGGTTTCGTCATCGACGTCGCCGTGTGGGCGGTGCCGTTCGGCCTGATCGGCGGCCGGCTCTACCACGTGATCACCGACGCGCACCGGTACTTCGGTGAGGGCCGGAATCCGCTGGACGCGGTCAAGATCTGGGACGGCGGCCTGGGCATCTGGGGTGCCATCGCGCTGGGCGGTGTCGGCGCGTGGATCGCCTGCCGCCGCAGGGGCGTGCCGCTGCCCGCGTTCGCCGACGCGATCGCACCGGGCATCGTGGTGGCGCAGGCCATCGGACGGCTGGGCAACTACTTCAACCAGGAGCTCTACGGCGGGCCGACCGACCTGCCGTGGGGCCTGATCATCTACGAGCGGGTGGACCCGGACAACCCGCTGATCACCGACCGGCTGGGCGGCGTGTCCAACGGCGTCGTCGAGGCCGTGGTGCACCCGACGTTCCTGTACGAGCTGCTGTGGAACCTGGCCGTGGCGGCCGTCGTGGTGTGGGCGGACCGCCGGTTCCGGCTCGGGCACGGCCGCGCGTTCGCGCTCTACGTGGCCGGCTACACGCTGGGCCGCACCTGGATCGAGCTGATGCGCACCGACCCGGCCACCCATGTCTTCGGCGTCCGGATCAACGTCTGGGTCTCGCTGCTGGTGTTCGTCGGCGCGGTCGTCTACATGATCGTGGCGCGCAAGCGCGGTGACCGGGAACCGCCGGAGGTGCTGCGCGGACATGAGCCGGGCGAGGCGGCGGACGCGGAGAAGGAACCGGCCGCGGTCAAGGCCGATCCTGGGAAGGCGGACGGTACCGCGGGGGACGACTCCTCTGGCGGCGCTGCCGGCACAGCAGCCGGGGGTGCCGACGACGCCGGCAAGACCGACGGCGACCAGCCCGAGCGGGGCTGAGCGCCGGATCGCGCCGACGTCGCCTAGCGTCCGTTGGTGCGCACCGGGATGACCACCTGGCGTCCGGCCACGGTGACGACCTCGACGTCTGCGTCGTAGTGCCTGGCCAACAGCTCCGGGGTCAGCACTTCCTCGGGCGGTCCGGCGGCCACCGTTTCGCCGCCGTCCAGCAGCAGCACGCGATCGGCGTACTGGCCGGCAAGTGTCAAGTCGTGCAAGGTCGAGACGACCGTGGTGCCGTCCTCCCGGCGCAGCCGGTCGACCAGGTCCAGCAGCGCCTGGGCGTGGCCGAGGTCGAGGCCGGTGGTCGGTTCGTCCAGCAGCAGGACGTCCGCCTGCTGAGCCAGCGCCCTGGCGAGCACGGCTCGCTGTCGCTCACCGCCGGACAACGTGCCGAGCCGCCGTGCGGCCAGCTTGTCGAGGTCCAGCCTGCGCAGGACGTCGGCCACCACGCGCTGGTCCGCCGAGCGCTCGCGGGCCAGCAGGCCGAGGTGCGGGGTGCGGCCGAGCAGGACGTAGTCGGTGACCGTCAACCCGCCGGGGATCGCCGGCTGCTGTGGGGCGTAGCCGATGATCCGCGCCGCTTCCCTGGCCGGCAGCGTCCGCCGGTCCCGTCCGCGAATCAGCACCTCCCCGCCCAGCCGGGTCAGCCCGAGCATCGCTTTCACCAGCGTGGACTTGCCCGCGCCGTTCGGCCCGATCACGGCCATCCACTCACCGGCGGACACGGTCAGCGAGACTCCGTCGAGTACCAGCCGGTCCCGGTACCCGGCGCGGACGTTGCGCAGTTCGACGACCGGGCTCACCACAGCTTCTCCGCGTTGCGTCGCAGCACGATGATGAAGAACGGGGCCCCGGCGAACGCGGTGACCACTCCGATGGGCAGTTCCCCCGGCATGGCGGTGCGGGCGATCTGGTCCGCCACGATCAGGAACGAGGCCCCGCCCAGCACCGACAACGGCACGATCACCCGGTAGCTCGCCCCGACGGTCAGCCGGATGAAGTGCGGCACGATGATGCCGACGAAGCCGATCAGGCCGCTGACCGACACCGCGGCCGCGGTGGCCAGCGAGGCCGCGCTGATCAGCAGCAGGCGCAGCCGTCCCGGATTGACGCCCAGCGAGGCCGCTTCCGCGTCCCCCAGCGACAACACGTCGAGCAGGCGCGCGCACACCATCAGCACCGCCGCGGCCGCCCCGATGTAGGGGATGACGCTGACGAAGTCGGCCCAGCCGGTGATGGCCAGCCCGCCGAGCATCCAGTTGTAGACCTGCCGGATGGTGTCGGCGTTGAGCTGCTGCACGAACGTCTGCACCGCGGTGAGGAACGCCGACACTGCGACCCCCGCCAGCAGCAACGTGGTGGGGCTGACGCCACCGTAGGAAGTGCTCAGCAGCCAGCTCAACGCGACCCCGCCGACAGCGCCCGCGAACGCCGCCACCGGCAGGGCGGAGGCGGCCCACAGCGTCAGCGCCGGGGCGAACACCACCACGATGGTGGCGGCCATCCCCGCGCCCGCGGCGGCGCCGAGCAGGAACGGGTCGGCCAGCGGGTTGCGGAACACGCCCTGGAACGCCGCCCCGGACATGGCCAGCGCGGCACCGACGGCACCGGCGAGCAGCACCCGGGGCACCCGCAGCTGCCACAGGATCGCCGCCTCCCGCTCGCTCAGCGGCGACGTGCCGCCGACCAGCTGTGCCCAGATCTCGGCGAGCACCCGCTGCCAGCCGAGCTCGGCGGCCCCGATCAGGACCGCCATGAGCATGGTGGCCAGCAGGACGGCGATCCCGCCCGCGAGCGTGCGCGCCCGCAGGCGGGTCACGGGACGGGTCGTCACCCAGCGCCCTCGACTTTCTCCACCGCGTCGGCAATGGTGCGGACCAGGTCGACGATGCGTGGACTCCACCGCGAGGCGATGTCGTCGTCCAGCGCGATGATGTGGCCGTTGCGGACCGCGGTCAGGGTGTCCCAGCCGGGGCGCTTGCGCACCGTCTCCGGGCTCTGCCCGCAGCAGATGGTGTCGGCGAGGAAGATCAGGTCCGGGTCGGCCTCGATGATCTTCTCCGCGGACAGCTGCGGGTAGCCGCCGTGCGCGGACGGGTCGTCGCCGTCGGCGATGTTGCGCAGCCCGAACAGCGCGTACACCTGGCCGATGAACGTCTCCGACGTCACCGTGTAGTAGGTCTGGTCCAGCTCGTGGTAGTAGGTCAGCGGGTCGGCGGGCTTCGGCGCGTCCGCGACGATCTTCTCGATCTCCCGCTTGGTGCGGTCGGCCAGGTCTTTGCCCTCGTCCGGGTGCCCGGTGACCTTGCCGACCAGCTCGAACTGCGCGTAGGCGTCGTCGAGCGTCTTGGCGGCGGGCAGGATCAGCGTCTTGGTGCCGATCTTGTCCAGCGTGGCCGACAAGTTGTCCACGTCGTTGTCGACCACCACCAGATCCGGCGCGTAGTCGCTGATCTTGTCCGGGCTCGGGGTCAGCCCGGACAGTTTGGTGCGCGGAGCGTCCTTCGGATAGTTCGACTGGTCGTCGACGGCGACCACCTGGTCACCTGCGCCGACCGCGTAGAGCATTTCGGTCGCGGTGGGGGACAGCGACACGATGCGCTCGGGCTTGCTCTCCAGGGTGAGTTTGCCGCCGTCCGGTGTGGTGACGGTCAGCGGGAAGCCGCTGTCGGCGGCGGATGCCGAGCGGGAATCCCCTTCCCGGTCGGCACATCCGGCGATTGTCAGTGCGAGAACGGATACGGCCGCGGCGACGCGGCGCATCGACCAACGATGTGACCTCACTCGAGTAACCCTCGTGCTCGGCCGGCCGAGCTGCGGAGTCCTGCTTCGCAGGTGGCACCGCACCCCTGCGCCGGGGGTGGGACTTGCCCCGAGATGGACAGGCGACCTGGCTTACGGCGGCTTGGTAGGAACCGCCGATCACAGTTGCGGCACAGCGCCGGACTCGCACCGGACTTCGCTGAACCATCCCGGTGGCCGCGGATGCGGCCGATTCCGGACATTACCAGCGCGCGAGGCGATTTCGGGTGGGCCGGGCCGTGAGGTCTCGGTAACATCCCGGCGCCTGGGGCGGGGTGTGTGCCGCGCGCCGCACCCCGGTGTCGTCCGAGGTGGCTGGCCGGATCGCCGGTTCTCCCTGCCGATACGATGGGTCCGTGAACTGGACTGTCGACGTCTCGATGGAGAATCTCCCGTCGCTGCCTCCGCTGCCGCCCGAGCTGCGCGAGAAGCTGGACGAGGCGCTGGCCAAGCCCGCCGCGCAGCAGCCGGAGTGGCCGGACCACGAGGCGGTGGTCCGGGTACGGACGGTGCTGGAGTCGGCGCCGCCGATCGCCGTCCCTGCCGAGATCGACCGGCTGCGCAGGCGCCTGGCCGCGGTGGCCCGTGGTGAGGCGTTTCTGCTGCAGGGCGGGGACTGCGCCGAGACGTTCGAGTCCAACACCGAGCCGCACATCAGGGCGAACCTGCGCACGCTGCTGCAGATGGCGGTCGTGCTGACCTACGGGGCCAGCCTGCCGGTGGTGAAGGTGGGACGGATCGCGGGCCAGTACGCCAAGCCGCGTTCCAACCCCACCGACTCGCTCGGGTTGCCGGTCTACCGCGGTGACATCGTCAACTCGCTGACCCCGGACGCCAAGCTGCGGGTGCCCGACCCGGGCAGGATGATCCGCGCCTACGCCAATTCGGCGGCGGCGATGAACCTGGTCCGTGCGCTCACTGCCGCGGGCATGGCGGACCTGGCCCAGGTACACAACTGGAACAAGGACTTCGTGCGCACCTCGCCCGCGGGGGAGCGCTACGAGGCGCTGGCCGACGAGATCGACCGTGGCCTGCGGTTCATGGCGGCCTGCGGGGTGCAGGACACGTCGCTGCACTCGACCGAGATCTTCGCCAGTCACGAGGCGCTGCTGCTGGACTACGAACGGGCGATGCTGCGGCTCGACCGGCCGGGCGACCCCGACGCCAAGCTGTACAACCTGTCGGCGCACTTCCTGTGGATCGGCGAGCGCACCCGCCAGCTGGACGGCGCGCACATCGCGTTCGCCGAGATCATGGCCAACCCGATCGGGGTGAAGATCGGCCCGACGACCACGCCCGAGCAGGCGGTCGAGTACGTCGAGCGGCTCGACCCGTACAACGAACCGGGCAGGCTGACGCTGATCTCGCGTATGGGCAACAACAAGGTGCGCGACGTGCTCCCGCCCATCGTGGAGAAGGTGGAGGCGTCCGGGCACAAGGTCGTCTGGCAGTGCGACCCGATGCACGGCAACACCCACGAGTCGTCCAACGGCTACAAGACGCGGCACTTCGACCGGATCGTGGACGAGGTCCAGGGCTTCTTCGAGGTGCACCGCGCGCTGGGCAGCTACCCCGGCGGCATCCACGTGGAGCTGACCGGCGAGAACGTGACCGAGTGCCTGGGCGGTGCGCAGGACATCTCCGACCTGGACCTGTCCGACCGCTACGAGACGGCGTGCGACCCGCGGCTGAACACCCAGCAGTCGCTGGAGCTGGCCTTCCTCGTCGCGGAGATGCTGCGCAACTGACGTCGGCGGATCGCCGGGCACGTACCCACGACGGACACGCGGAAACGGCGTGGGTGACCGCACATGCGGTGCGCGCCCACGCCGCTTTCCACGCCGTTTTCCGTGCGGGCCGGAGCCGTCAGTGGCTGGGCCAGCCGGGCTGTCCGGTCTGCTGCGGCGGCATCGTGTGCGGGTTCACCTGTGGTGTGCCGTGCGGGACCGTCTTCGGGTCCGGGTCGTAGCCGGGCTGATCGGCCGTCGGCCCGCCCCCGCCTGGCCGGCTGCCTGCCTCGCCGGGCCGGCTTCCCGCTGTGCCGCTCGGCGGCGGCTGGGGGTCGTGCCAGTCCCGGTTCGGCCCCGGCTCCGCGCCGGTGCGCTGCTCCACCGGTGTGCCTTCCGTGGTCTCGGCTGCGTCGGCGTGCTGCCGCACTGGTGTGGCCCCGGGCGCGTCGTAGTCGTCCGGCAGCACCTTGCGCGCCTTGGCGTGTTGTTCGGCGGCCGCTCTGCGCTCGGCATCCGCCCGTGCTGCTTCGTGTTCGGACATCGCGAGGTCTTGCTCGGCACGTTGCCGCATCGCGTCCGCGTCGGCCTGCTGACGCAGCGCCTTGGCCCGCAGTTCGGCGGCGTCCGCGTCCTTGCGGCGCGCCTCGACCGCGCGTTGCTCGGCTTCGCGCTGTTGCTGCACGGCTTCCTCGTGCCGCTGGTGTGTCCGGCGTTCCCGGGAACGCCGGGCGAGCATTGCCAGCACCGCGGCGAGGGCCAGCACGACCAGCACCGCCACGATGATCCAAACGACGGTTGATGTGTCCATCACGGCCTCCTTGTCACGGAGGCATACCCGCACCGGCGGCGCCGGAAACTCGCCGGATTCACCGCCGTACCAGGGGTCGCGTCACGGGATGGTCTTCACCCGGACGGTCCCGCCGGGTTCGACCCGCCCGCCCGGGCGGGGCTCCTGCGCGTAGATCAGCGACAGCCTGCCCTTCCCGCGTCCCTGGACGACCTCCAGCTTGAGGCCGAGCTGACCGAGGAGCTGGCGAGCTTCCTTCACCGGTTTGGCCACCAGGTTCGGCACCGGGACGGCGTTGGACACGACCACCTTCACCGTGGTGTCCGTCGGCGTCGCGCCCGCGGCAGGTTCGGTGCGGACGACCATGCCCGCGTCGAGATCCGCAGAGAACTCCGTGCCGCCGTCGACCGGGTGGAACCCGGCATCCTTCAGCTTCTGGAACGCCTCCTCCTTGGGCAGGCCGGTCACGTCCGGTACCGGCGTCGGCGGCGGGCCCTTGGACAGCACCAGGGTGACCTCGTCGCCGATGTCGAGCGTGGTGCCCGGCTTGGGCTGCACCCGGATCACCGCGCCCTCCGGCACCGACGGATGGAACTCGTCGGTCGCCTCGTCGTGCACCGGTTTCAGCTGCACCGCCTTGATGGCCTGTTCGGCTTCCTCCCGGGAGGCGCCTTCGGCGATGTCCGGCACGACGGGCTTGCCCGCCGAGATCAGCACCGTGACGGTGTCCCCGGCCTGCACCTCGGTGCCCGCCGCCGGCCGGGTCTCGATGACCAGGCCCGCGGCGATGGTGTTGTGCCGCTGCTCGACGAACTTTGCCTGCAGCTCGGCGGTCTGCAGCGCCTGCGTCGCGCGGTCGCGGGTCATTCCCGCGAGGTCGGGCACCTGTACCGTCGAACCGGCCTGGACGAAGACCCACACACCGACCGCCACCAAGCCGGCCACCAGCAGCGCGACCGCGCTCCACCACGCGACCCGCAGCGGGGCGATGCGGCGCGGCCGGGACGATGCGGTGTCGGCGGGCGGCCGGGCGTCGCGCAGGACGGACGACTGCAGCAGCGTGTCCTTGGGGGAGGGGACGCGCACCGGGTTCATCGCCGGGACGGTCGCATCGGCCGACGGGTCACCGCCGTTCGGGGGCGGGACGGCGGGTACCGGCACCACCGGAAGGCCGGCCTCGGCGCGCGCCCGGCGCAGCTCGGTCAGGAACTCCGCGGCGTCCTTCGGGCGCAGCCGCGGATCCCGCCGGGTCGCCCGGACGACCAGTTCGTCCAACACCGCCGGGATCTCCGGGTTCATCGCCCGCGGGCTGGGCACGTCCGTGTTGACGTGCTGATAGGCCACCGACAGGGCGGTGTCACCGGAGAACGCCGGCTTGCCGGTGAGCATCTCGTAGAGCAGCAGGCCGGTCGAGTAGACGTCGCTGCGTTCGCTGGCCTCGCCGGTCTCCACCTGCTCGGGCGACAGGTAGGCGACCGTTCCGAGGATCACGCTGGAACTGGTCGTGCCCGCTCCGGCGATCGCCCGTACCAGGCCGAAGTCGACGACCTTGACCGATCCCTGGCCGGGGTCCTCGGTGTGGCCTGCGCCGTGGCCGAGCAGCACGTTCTCCGGCTTGACGTCGCGGTGCACCAGGCCGGCCCGATGCGCCGCCGCCAGTCCGGCCAGCACCTGTTCGGTGATCGACACCGCCAGCGCGGGCGGCAGGGCGCCGCGTTCGTCCAGCAGATCGCGCAGCGTTCCGCCGTCGACCAGCTCCATCACCAGGAACGCGTGGGCCTGGTCGCCGCGGTAGTCGACGCCCTGGTCGTAGACCCCGACGACGTTCGGATGCTGGAGCCTGGCCGTCGCGAGCGCTTCACGCTGGAAACGCTGAGCCCAGCTGCGGTCGGCGGCGTACTGCTGGTGCATGACCTTGATGGCCACCGGCCGCTGCAGCCGGGTGTCCATCCCGCGGTAGACGGTCGACATGCCACCGCGTGCGAGCAATCCGGTCACCAGGTAGCGATGATCGAGCAATGCCCCCACGAGGGTGGCGTCCCGTCCAGTCACAGCTGCCGATGGTATCCGGGGGCCGACTGTGGCACGCTGACACCGTGGGAGCGATACCAATCGCCGATGACGTGCTGGGTGAGGAAGTCGAGGTCATCGGGTTTGACGAAGCAGCCGCGAAACTCGGAATCTCCGCAGGAAAACTGCGCCAGTTGCTGCGCGACGGGCAGCTGATCGCGATCAAGCGGGACGGCGAAGTGGTCATCCCGGCGGACTTCGTCGGCGACCACGGCCCGGTCAAGGGGTTGGCAGGCACGCTCACGGTGCTTGCCGACGCCGGATTCACCCCCACCGAGATGCTGCGCTGGTTGTTCGCGGCGGACGAAAGCCTGCCGGGCGTCACGCCGATCAACGCGCTGCGCACCAACCACGGCACCGAGGTCAAGCGGCGCGCCCAGGCGCTGGCGTTCTAGTCCGGCACGTTCGAGGTCCACACGGCCGCGCCGCCGGGTGGTCACGGCAGACACCCGGCGGCGCGGTCACGTTCTTCGGTGGAAACGTCCGGCCCGCCGTCCGGTTCAGCTGATCGAGTCCCGCCACTTCAGCCAGGTGCGCAGCGTGGACAGGTCCATGTCCGGGCCGGTGGTCTGCGGGACGAACTGAGTGACGCCGAGCTGCAGCAGCTTCTCCGCGTTGTCGCCAGGTTCACCCCGGACGAACACCGCGCGTTCGATCTCGTTCGGGTCCCGCCCGACCGCGGCACAGTGCTCGTCGAGGATGCGGCTCTTGCGCTCCACGACGTCCACGTCACCGATCACGTGCCAGATGTCGGCGCGTTCGGCGACCATGCGCAGCGTCTTGCGCTCCCCACCGCCCGCGATGAGCAGCGGGATACGCCTGGTCGGCGGCGGGTTGAGCTTGCTCAGCCGCTTCTCGATGCGGGGCAGGGCCTCCCGCAGGTCGTTCAGCCTGCTGCCCGCCGTGCCGAACTCGTAGCCGTACTCGGTGTAGTCCTTCTCGAACCATCCGGCGCCGATGCCCAGGATGAGCCTGCCGCCGCTGATGTGGTCGACGGTGCGCGCCATGTCGGCCAGCAGGTCCGGGTTCCGGTAGCTGTTGCAGGTCACCAGCGCGCCGAACTCGGCACGGGACGTGCTCTCCGCCCACGCGGCGAGCATGGTCCAGCACTCGAAGTGCTTGCCGTCCGGGTCGCCGTAAAGCGGATAGAAGTGGTCCCACGTGTACAGAATGTCGGCGCCCAGGTCCTCGGCTTCCTGCGCCGCGCGGCGGATGTCGGCGTAGTCGGCGTGCTGCGGGTGGATCTGCAGCGCGATGCGAATCGGCTTGTTGGGGGTAGGCGTCATGTTTTCACCGTACGCGCGCGATGTGGGGTGGTGATCAAGTTCCGCTTCATCGGCGCCGTTGTGTGGCGGCATGGGCAAGCTTGGTCAGTTCGGTGGCCGCCGGCTCGCCGATGCCTGCCGCGGCCAGGGTGTTCAGGGCGCGTTCGGTGAGTTCGGCGATGCGGTGCTCGACCGCCTCGACCGCGCCGACGTCGACGAGGGCCCGCCGGGCACGCTGCAGCACGTCGTGGGTCAGCTCGGGGTTGCCGATCGCCTGGGTGATGGCTTCCACGGCGCCCTCGTCGTCCTGGTCGCGGGCTCGCTCGATGCCGAGTGCCACCAGCAGCGTCCGCTTGCCCTCGCGCAGGTCGTCGCCTGCCGGTTTGCCGGTGACCTCGGGATCGCCGAAGACGCCGAGCAGGTCGTCGCGCAGCTGGAACGCCACCCCGATGTCGGTGCCGAACGACCGCAGGGCGGTGGTGAGGTCGTCGGCCGCACCGGCCAGCCTGGCTCCCAGCTCCAGCGGGCGTGCCACCGTGTAGGCGGCGGTCTTCAGTTCGCTGACCCGCAGGGCGGCTTCCGGGCTGGCGTCGCCGGTGGCTTGCGTGTGGACGTCGAGGTACTGGCCGGCCAGGACCTCGGTGCGCATCGCTTCCCACACCGGGCGGGCCGCGGCGAGCGCGTCCGCGGGAAGGTCCGCGGCGGCGAACATGTCGTCCGCCCACACCAGGGCCAGGTCGCCGATCAGCACGGCGGCTGCGAGCCCGAACCCCTCGGCGGTGCCCAGCCAGCGCTGTTGCCGGTGCTTGGTGGCGAACGCGACATGAACCGTGGGCGCCCCGCGGCGGATCGCCGAGGCGTCCATCAAGTCGTCGTGGATGAGGGCACAGGCTTGGATCAGCTCCAGCGACGCCGCCGCGTGCAGCGCCCCTTCGGCCGCCGGGCCGTCCGCGGCGCCACCTGCCGCCCGCCAGCCCCACCAGGCGAAGGTCGGCCGCAGGCGCTTGCCCCCGTTGAGCACGAACGCGCGCAGCGCCGCCACCGCCTCGCCGAACGGCTGGTACTTCTCGGCGAGGTCGCCGGCCGCTCGGGCGAGGTAGTGCTCGAGGACGCGCTGGACGGCTGCGGGCAGGTCGGTGTCTGTCACGCGCCTATCGTCCGTCGTCGCCGGTGCACATGCGCGTGCGGGGCGGTGTGTGGGCTCGGTTGCGGGAGCTTTCTCCCGGATCTTGGGAACAATTCCCGGTCTGCGGACGATTGTTACTCTGTGTACATGAGCTCGGTGCTGTCCAGAATCTCCGGCGAGGCACCCACGTTCTCGGTGGAGTTCTTCCCGCCCCGTGACGCCGAGGAGGAGGCGATCCTGTGGCGGTCGATCCGCGAGCTCGAATCGTTCGACCCGGCCTACATGTCGATCACCTACGGCGCGGGCGGGAGCAAGCGCGACGGCACCATCCGCAGCATCGCCAGGGTGGCGCAGGAGACCACGCTGGTGCCGATGGCGCACCTGACGGCGGTGGACCACTCGGTGGCCGAGCTGCGCAACGTGATCGGCCACTACGCCGCGGTCGGGGTGCGGAACGTGCTGGCGCTGCGTGGCGACCCGCCGGGGGACATCCACGGTGAGTGGGTGCCGCACCCGGAGGGGCTGAACTACGCCTACGAACTCGTCGAGCTGATCCGTTCGCTCGGTGATTTCTGCGTCGGGGTGTCGGCCTTCCCGTACGGGCATCCGCACTCGCCGGATCTGCAGACCGACACCCGCTACCTGGTGCGCAAGTTCCAGGCGGGGGCGGAGTTCGCCATCGCCCAGTTGTTCCACGAGGCCGACGACTTCCTCCGGCTGCGGGACAGGCTGGCCGCCGCGGGGGTGGATGCGCCGCTGCTGCCCGGCGTGATGCCGCTGACCACGCCGCGGACGCTGCACAAGACGATCGAGCTGTCCGGCGCGCCCGCCCCGGAGTGGCTGCTGCGCAGGCTGGAGCCGCTGGCCGACGACAAGAAGGCGTTCCGGGCCGAAGGGCTGGACGTGACCACCGAGCTGTGCGAGCGGCTGCTCGCCGAGGGCGTGCCGAACCTGCACTTCTACACGTTCAACCGGTCCAAGGCGACCAGGGAAGTGGTGACCCGGCTCGGCCTGGTTCCGGTCCGGGCGTGAGTCGTGGCCGCGGACGGTTGCCTGCGGAGGTAGCCTGCCGGGCATGGCAGAGGGCATCCACGACACCTGCAACACCTTCGTCGACGAGTTCGCCGCGGCTCACCCAGTGGAAGCCACGTCGCTGGGGATCCCGGGCCACGACGACAAGCTGACCGACTACTCGCCGGACGGCGTGGCCCAGCGCGCCGAATTGGCTCGCCGCGCGTTGGCGGCGGTCCGCGCAGCGGAGCCGGCGGACGACTCCGAGCGGGTGGCCAAAGCCGTGTTCACCGAGCGGGTGGGGCTGGCCGTCGAGCTGCACGAGGCGAACCTGGATCTGGCGCCGCTGAACACCATCGCCAGCCCGGCGCACGAGATCCGCATGGTGTTCGACCTGATGCCACAACGGACCGCGGAGGACTGGCAAGCCATCGCCGCCCGGTTGCACGCGGTGCCTGCCGCGCTCGCCGGGTACCGGGCATCGCTGCTGGAAGCCCTCGATCGCGGTCGTGCGCCTGCGCTGCGCCAGGTTGCCAAGGTCGCCGAGCAGTGCGAGGTGTGGGCTGGCCTCCACGGTTCCGAGGGCTACTTCCAGAAGCTGGCGTCGGCGGCGGCAGGCGCGTCGATCGACGAAGCATTGCGCCGCGAGGTGGAGCGCCGGTGCGCGGAAGCGCAGGAGGCCTACGCCGAGTTCGCCGGGTTCCTGCGTGCCGAGCTGGCGCCGGTGGCCAGGAGCACCGACGCGGTCGGCAGGGACGAGTACGCGCTGTGGTCGCGGGTGTTCCTCGGCTCCGCGGTGGACCTGGAGGAGGCCTACGAGTGGGGCTGGCACGAGTTCGCCGAGCTCGAGCGGGAAATGCGCCAGATCGGTCAGCGCATCAAGCCGGGGGGTTCGCTGGCCGAGGTGGCCGAAGCGCTGGATGCCGACCCGCGCTATCGCGTGGTCGGCCAGGACGCGTTTCAGCAGTGGATGCAGCAGCACTCCGACGAGGCGGTGCGGGCGCTGCAGGGTACGCACTTCGAGATCCCCGGCGAGCTGACCCGGCTGGAATGCCTGATCGCACCGCCGGGAGGGTCGGTCGGCGCGTACTACACCGGGCCGTCGGAGGACTTCAGCAGGCCCGGCAGGATGTGGTGGTCCATCCCGGCCGACCGGGAGGAATTCAGCACGTGGCGTGAGCTGAGCGTGGTCTACCACGAGGGCGTGCCCGGGCATCACCTGCAGATCGGCACCAGCGTGTACGAGAAGTCGCTGAACCGGTTCCAGCGGCTGATGAGCACCACGTCCGGACTGGCCGAGGGCTGGGCGTTGTACGCCGAGCTGCTCATGCGCGACCTGGGCTTTCTGGAGGACGACGGCAACCTGCTCGGCATGCTGGACGGGCAGCTGTTCCGGGCCGCGCGGGTGATCGTGGACATCGGGATGCACCTGGAGCTGGAGATCCCGCGGGGCACGGGATTCCACGAAGGCGAGCGGTGGACGCCGGATCTCGGCCTGGAGTTCATGCTCACCCGGACGATCACCGACCCGGCGCACGTGCGGGACGAGATCGACCGCTACCTGGGCTGGCCGGGCCAGGCGCCCGCGTACAAGATCGGCGAGCGGCTGTGGCTGGCCGCCCGCGAGGACGCCCGGCGGCGGGCCGGGGCGGCGTTCGACCTGAAGGAGTTCCACACCAGGGCGTTGCGCCTGGGTGGGATGGGGCTGGACACGTTGCGCGAGCAGCTGGCCGCGTTGTACTGACTCCGGCCGTGCGGCACTGGTGGTCGTGCCTCGCCGTGGGCCCTGGCGAGCCTCCGGTCCGGAGCATTGGCCGGCCGCCTGGTACCGATGCGCGTCCATGGTCCGCCGCGGCTCGGCCCCGTGGCGTGCTGGCCGGTCCTGCCCTGGTCCGTGCCTGGTTTGTCGTGCGGGCTTCAGCTCGGCGGTCGCTCTGGTGCTGTCACGTCGTGCCCTGTTGTGCCCGGCTCCGTCGGTGGTGCTGGCGGTCCGCTCCGGCGCCGACGCCCGAGCCAAAGTCGGAGGACCACCTTTCCGGCGGCTGCCGGGTCGTGCCCTGACCGCCGGGTCGTGACTCCGGCCGTTCGGCGCGCGGTGTCCGACCGAGTCGTTCAGCGCACAGTGTCCGGCAGGGGCGTTCCGGGTGCGATCACGGTCCGCGCTCTTGGTCCGGCCTTGCCGGAGCCGGCATGCGCTCGCCCTGGCGGCGTTCTGCGGTGTTCGCCGGGTCGCGTCAGTCGAGGGGGAGGCTGCGGCCGAGGACGGCGAACGGCCGCGGGTCGCCTGCGAACCGGTAGTGCCGGAGCACGTCGGTGAAGCCGAGGCGGCGATACAGGCGCCAGGCTCTGCTGGGGCCCTCCGGGGTGGACAGCAGCACCCTCGGCTGCCGCTGATCCGCCAGCAGGGTGCGCACCAGCTCCTCGCCGATTCCGCTGCCCTGGCTGTCCGGCCGCACGTGCAGCTCGGTGAGCTCGAAGTAGTCGTCGAGGGGGTCGGTCGGCTCGCCACGGGCCATCAGCCCGGCGCGGACCTGCTCGTGCCACCACTGCCCAGGTCGGCCGCGATAGCCGTAGGCCAGGCCGATCATGGTTCCTTCGGCGTCGAGGGCGGTCACGTTGCGCCAGCCCTCGCGCAGCATGTGCGCCAGCCACATCGGGGCACGCTGCTCGGCCGTGCCCGGCGGGTAGCGCATGGCCTGCACGTAGAGATCGAGTGATTCGGGCAGCCGCTGCCGGAACTCGGCGGGCGTGAGTTCGACGTAGCGGACGGTGCGCGAGGGCATCGTTGTCACGACCGCCTCCCTCCCTCGCTCTCGGTGAGAAGTCTAATCGCGAACGCGCTGACGAGGACACTTTTGCCGGACCGGGCTGTTGCCCGCCTTCGAACATATGTGCTAATGTTCCCAGTGTTCGAACATGTGTTCGGAAGCGGTCTCGGGTGTGGCCCGGCGGCGATCGGGGAAGCGCCGCCGGGCATTCGCTTCGCGGTCCGCCGACGAAGGAGTGGAGGGGAGCAGCATGGCTGGCACCATGGCCCGGCAGCCCTCGCCCGGCGCCCCGGTCGCCCCGATGGCGCGTTCGTTGCTGGCGCAGGCCAGGCGGACGCTGGGCGATGCGGAGTGGGCCGACAAGCCCGCCGAGCGGTTCACCGCGGCCTATGCCGCGGCGCTGCGAGCGGCCGCCGCCGTGCTGGTGGCGCGTGGCAGGCCGCACCGGGGGCGGGCGAAGCCGGCCAGCAGCTGGGTGCTGTTGGAGGTCTCCGCGCCCGAGCTGGCCGAGTGGGCGAGGTTCTTCGCCGCGCACTCCGGTCTGCACGATGCCGCGCAGGCGGGCATCAGCGGCCGGATCAGCCGGCGCACGGCCGACGATCTGGTGCGGCAGGCGGGCCAGTTCACCGAGCTGGCCACGCGCGCGGTGTATGCGGGCCCGCCGCAGGGTGTGCGTGCGCGCGGTGTCCGGCGTGCTGGTCAGCGCAGGGTGGTGCCGGGCGAAAGCGCCGCGGTGCGTGTCCCGGCGCAGCGAGACCTGCGGTCCGCCTGATGTCGAAGAAGGTTCTCGTCGAGCACGGGCGGCTGCTCGATGTGCTGGGGGTCGAAGTCGAATTGCTGGTGGATGCCTCCTCGGGCGCCCGCCCGGATGCGCGTGTACCTGCGGTGCCTGGGCTGACGCTCGCCGAGACGGTCCGGCATGTCGGCTCGGTGTATCGGATGGTCGTGGCGTGGTTGCGAACCGGTGAACGGCCGACCGAGTGGCAGCGGGAGCCCGCGCGTGGTGAGCCGGTGCAGCAGTATCTGCGGGAAAGTTATGCGGAACTGGCCGAGGAGCTGGCGAGGCGGGATCCGCATGAGCCTGCGGGCACCTGGTGGCCGGAGGACACCACGGCCGGATTCTGGCGCAGGCGCATGGCGCACGAGACGACGGTGCATCGCACGGACGTGGAGAGCGCGGCGGAAAAGGACGTCACCGAGGTCGCCGAGGACGTGGCGGTCGACGGTATCGACGAGGTGCTGACCTTGTGGTACGGCCATCGTCTCGGGGTCCTCGGGGTGTCCGGGACGCGGGCTGGCACGGTGGGCATCAGCGTGGGCGATCGGCACTGGATGACCAGGGCCGGCCCGTCGGCCACGGCCGCGTGGCGCGCGGACGCGGACGAGGTGGCAGGGGCCGACGCGCGCGTGACGGGTACCGCGATGCGGCTGTACCTGTGGCTGTGGGGGCGAGTGCCGACCGGTGCGGTGACCACGGAGGGGGACGAGGACGCCGTCGCCCAGCTGTGGGCGCTGCTTCGGCTGGCCACTCGGTGAGGGTTCGGTCGGCCACGTGCCGAGCGGGTGCATGAGGCTCACCGAGTGGCAGAGTGCTGGCCGAGCCGCACGTGCGCCGAGTGGGCAGGACGTGGCCGAGGTGCCGGGGCGTGGTGGCCGAGCTGCCGGGGCGGCCGGGCCATGGTCCTGCCGGCCAGCCGATCCCATCGGCCGCAGGGCCGGCCAACGTCCGGTCTGCCGGGCGTCCTGGTTTGCCGGGCGTCCTGGTTTGTTTTCGTCGGCCGAGTCGCCCGAAGTTGCGGACTCGCCAGGGGCGTCATTGCCGACCCAGCCCCCGATGCGGCGCGGCTGCCACTCCGACGCCCGTGAGGAATGGTCGTCGACTGGGCTCCGCGGGCGGTTCTTGCCGGGCGAGGCCCGCTGCCGTCGACCCTGCGTGACGCCCAGCCGGCCGCCGGCTCGGCGCGGCTTGCGCCTGTCTGGCTGTCGGCTTGCTGTGGCTGGTGCCCGCTTGGTTGGCGGTTTGGACGGTTGACGCCCGCCTGGCTGTCGGCTTGGCGTGGCTGGTGCCTGTCTGGCTGTCGGCTCGGCGTGGCTGACGCCCCCGGCAGTCGGTTCGTCGCGGCTGACGCCTGTTGGCCGTCCGCTTGGTGCGGTTGACCCATGTGGCTCTCGGCCTGGTGCGGCTGACCCGCCTGGCTGTCGGCCCGCGTGGCTGGCGCGCGTCGGCTGCAGGCCGGCCAGCGGCGGACCTGCCTCCCGCGTACCTCACCTCACCGGTATCCCGCGTATCTCACCAGCGCGTTCGCTCTGTACGCCGATCTTGTCCCGCTCGTCTGAGCCGTGCCGGTGCTCCGGCCCGATGCCGCAGAGCCACCACATCCTGCTCACAGCCCGGTTCCCCCGAAACCGGGCCGCCCGGCTCACCGTCGCCGACAATAAACCGGGCCGCCCGGCTCACCGTCGCCAGAACCACGTCGATTCGCGGCACATCCGGAAGGCCTTTTTCCGCTGTTCCGGGGCCAGCCGGTCCAGGTAGAGCTTGCCGTCCAGATGATCGGTCTCGTGCTGCAAGCACTGCGCCAGCAAGCCCTCCCCGGCGATGGTGACTGGTTCGTTGCGCACGTCCACGCCCCGGACCACGGCGCGCTTGGCCCGTACCACCGGAAACCACAGCTCCGGCACCGACAGGCAGCCTTCGTCGACCTCGTGCACGTCGTCGGAGACTTCCACCAGCTCCGGGTTGAGCACGTAGCCCAGCTGCTTGCCGACCCGGTAGCTGAACGCGCGCAGGCCGACGCCGATCTGCGGTGCGGCCAAGCCCGCCCGGCCCGGCTGGTCGACGGTGTCGAGCAGGTCGCGCACCAAGACCTCGGTGCTCCTGTCGAACCGCGTGATGGGCTCACACGGGGTCTTCAGCACCGGATCTCCGAAGTACCGCAGTTCCTTGATCGCCACCGCTCCTCCGTTCCCTGCGACGCACGCTCGACACCGGCGCACCTGCCGGCGTCGACAACAGCTCCCACACCGGACCAGCACCCGGGATCGACCCGGAACCTCGCCAGGATTCCGCTACGGGACCAGCACCGCGATTCCATCACGGAACCAACCGGTTCCTGACGGGGCCAACCGGTTCCTGACGGGACCAGCACGCGCACTACGTCACGGGACCGGTTTCGGGACCTGTCACGGGGCCAGCTCCCGCAATCGGTCACGAGGTGCCCCGCATCGGTCACGGGGCCAGCTCCCGGATTCCACCCCGGGCCAGCACCGGGGCGGTGCCGCGTCGGAACGAGGTCCTGTCGGCGGCCCACCAGGGCGCTTCCGCAGACGACCGCAGGCCGGCTGGTCGCCTGCCCACAACAGCCAATCCGGTCCGTGTTCGATCCACCAGCCGCCCACTGGCTCCGCATCGCCCCTGCCCGCGAGCACCAGAGCCTGCTCCTGCCCCGTCCGGAACGACCGGGAGCGCGGTCCGTGGCGTTGCTGCCGGGCACGACGACGGGTGCGGTCCGTGGCGTTGCTGCCGGGCACGACGACGGGTGCGGTCCGTGGCGTTG